>JBGSKT010000077.1:0-7459 GCA_041741075.1 Lysobacterales bacterium | reverse complement strand
CGATCAGCCGATCATAGCAAGGCCGCCATGAACTGCTGCCCGAAGCGCGCTCCGATCCAGGCGGCGGACGCCCCGGCCTGCGGGAGCGCACCGGTTTGATCATCAATCGCTACCTGATCCGCGAGGTCGCCGGACCGGTGGTCGGTGTGGCCGCAGTGCTGGTAGTGGTGTTCATCACCTACAGCCTGACGGTTTTCCTGGCCGACGCCAGCAGCGGTTTGTTGAGCCCGGGCCAAGTCGCAATCCTGACCCTGCTCAAGGGCCTCATTGCGCTCGAGGTGCTGTTGCCGATCTCGCTCTATGTCGGCATCATTCTCGGTCTCGGCCGGCTGCATACCGATGCCGAAATGGACGCCCTGCGTGCCGCCGGCGTCGGCGAATTGCAGATTCTGGTGCCGATGCTGCGGCTGGCCCTGAGCCTGGCCCTGCTGGTCGCCCTGCTTTCGGCGCTGGTGCGACCATTGGCCTATCACTCGCTGCTCAGCCTGCGCGCCGAGGCCGAGGCCGCCTCTGAAATCGACCGGATCAAGGGTGGACGCTTCTACACTTACACCGACAGCGGCCGCGCCGTGTTCATCCAGAGCACCAAGGAAGGCACCGACAAGCTCGGCGGCATCTTCATCCGCACCCGCAACGAAGAGGGATTGCAGGTGATCTCCGCCCACCAGGGCCGCTTCGTGACCAAGGCCGACGCCAGCCATCACGACCTGCTGCTACAAGATGCCAACGTCTACAAGCGCACCAGCGACGGCCGCGATGTGTTCGGCAAATTTTCCGCATTCTCGATCAAGTTGCCGATCAAGCAACCGGAACCGGTCGGGCGTCGCCCCAAAGTGCTGTCGCTGCTGGAACTGGCGCATTCCGACCGACCGGCAGATCGCGCCGAGTTCCAATGGCGGTTATCGACGCCGATATCGACCCTGCTACTGGCCCTGCTCGCGGTACCGTTGAGCCGCAGCCGCCCGCGCCAGGGACGCTTTGCGCGCATGCTGGTGGCGCTGGTCATCTACGCGGTCTACTTCAACACGGTCAGCATTACCCGTACCTGGGTGGAACAGGGCCTGATCGACAACATCGTCCCGGTTCCGGCCCTTCTCGGTCTGGTCGTGCTCGGGATGTACCTTCCCTGGCGGCGTTTGTACGCGCGACTGCGCGGTGACCACCATGCGCCTGCTTGACCGCTACCTGGCGCGCAATTTCCTGCTCGGCATGCTGCCTTCGCTGCTGTTGCTGGGCGGGCTGTTCAGCTTCCTGGCCCTGGTTCAGGAACTGGAAGATGTCGGCCGGGGCGGCTACACCACTGCCTCGGCGATCGCGGTGATCGCCTTGACGCTGCCGCGCAAGCTGATCGACATCCTGCCGGTGGTCGCGCTGCTCGGTGCCCTGACCGGCCTCGGCGCAATGGCCAATCATCGCGAGACCGTCGCCGCCCGCGCCGCCGGGTTGTCGCCGGCACGGATGGCGCTGCCGGTCGCAGTGGCCGCGCTGCTGGTCATCCTGGTCGCCTTGTCCGTACAGACCTTTGCCATTCCCGGCTGGGAGCGCAGCGCCCGACAGTTGCGCGCGCAGGTCACCCAGACCGCGATGGAGAGCCGCAGCAACGAGTTCTGGACCCGCACCGGTAGCAATCTGCTGCGCGTCGGCGATGTCGCACTCGGCCGGGTTCCGACCGATATCGAGATCTACCAGATGGACCCGAACGATCGTCTGGTCGGTTTGATCCGTGCCGCCCACGCCGACCTGGTCAACGAACGCGAGTGGTTGTTGCACGACGTTAGCCAGACCGTGCTCGAAGGCACCGCCGCCACCACCACCCGCGAACCGCAGATGCTGTGGCAGAGCTTCCTTTCGGCGCGACAGCTCAGCACCCTGGTGCAGCCGGCCAATACCATGGCGGTGAACGAACTGTTGAGCTATATCGAACGCCTGCGCAGCAACCGGCTGAATACCCACCAATATCGCTTTGCGTTCTGGCAGATGCTGAGCCTGCCGATCGGCATACTGGCCATGGCGATGCTCGGTGTGCCGTTCGTGATGGGCTCGTTGCGTGCGGTCTCGGTCAGCCAGCGGGTTGCCTTTGGCGGCGGACTCGGCATGTTGTTTTACCTGCTTGAGCAGGTGATCGGGCAATTTGCGGTGCTCAACGAATTCAACCCGATCATCGCGGCTATGGGGCCCGACCTGCTGCTGCTCGCCCTGGCCACGATCAGCCTGGCGCGGTCGCGCTGATCCAGCGTTGCCCGGCGCTCTGGCGGAAGCCGCCGTCGGTGGCCGACTCCGCCTGCATCAGACGCATTGCGACTGCGCAACCGGCGGCACCCGGGTTGATGTCGAAGACCCGGTAGCTGGCCAGATCCGGCGCTTCCACCGAAGACGCCGAGGCGCTGCCGTAGACGCGCAGTCCAGAGCTGATGCGCTCACCGTTTCGGTGCAGGTGGCCGTGCAGCGCCAGATCCGCGCCACCCGCGCGCAATCGCGCGGCCAATGGTCCGGCATCGGTCAGCGCCTTGCGCCAGTTAGTCAGCCCGGGCAGCGGCGGATGGTGGATCAGCACCACGCGGTAATCCTGGCGCGATCTGGCCGCCGCCAGTTGTGCGCTCAGCCGTTCACCTTGCGCCGCACCCAGCTGCCCGGTCGCCATGAACAGCGGCGTCGGCAGCGACGAGCACAGACCGATCACGCTCACTCCCGGGAACCGCCAGCACACCGGATAGTCGGGAAACGGCGTTGCCGTGCGGGCGACGCCATCCAGATGCAGGTAGTCGCCCCAGTGTGCCTGCACCGCCGACCAACTGTCGTGGGCGTAGAGATCGTGGTTGCCTGGGACCAGCAGCACCCGTTCCGGTGGCCCGAGCCGCGCCAACCACCCGGCCGCCTGGGCGATTTCCTGCGCCAGGCCGATGTGCACCAGATCCCCAGTCAGCGCGATCAGATCGGCCCGCTCCGCATGAATCGCCGTCACTAGCCGCTCCAGCATCTCCGGCCGATGCAAGTGCCGACGCCGCTTGCGCCAGGACAGATAGCCCGACCAGCGCTTGGCGCCCAGCTCGCGCCAGGAAATGCCCGCCAGCGTGCTGAGGTGGGGATCGGTCAGGTGAACGATGCGCATGGTGCTGATCACAGTTCGGCCATCGCCGGGTGGATAAGGTGCGGGAGCGCGATCCGGGCCAAGCCGGGCGAAAGCGTAGCCGCCAGGCCGCGCATCCGGTTGGCCGGCGGATTGCCGAATGCGGTCACTTTCGGCGAGCCGCCATGGCGCCGGATTGGCGGCATTCGGCGTTTGGTGCAGGCGAGGCGCCAGTAATCCGCTATGGTAGCGTGGCGGCCTGTGGTTGGGTCGGCGTGCGGATTGTGGCCGCGAGGCAGCGACGGCGGGCCGACCGATCCGCACCGGCACATTTACCGACGCCGGCCTGACCCCTATCATTTGCGGTTTTGTCTGGCCACGATGCCAACCCTCAAGGCCAAAAGTGCCGGTATTCCCCAATGAAGACTGCGGCTTTCGTTTTGGCAGATTCGCCGACCCATTTGTGGGGTTTGAGCTCGCGCGAACGTCTGCGACGACAGGTGGCGCAGATCCACGCACTGGTCTGGATCGATGACCTGACTGAACTCGCGCCGGGCCAGCCGGTAGTGCTGATCAACGCCGGTTATCTGTTCGAACTGCGCACTTTGAAAGCGCTGTTGTCGCACCCGGACCACGTATTGCTCTGTGCCACCGATGGACAACCCGCCGCCGCCCTGCTGGTCGACGGCGACCGCGATGCGAGCCTGGCCTATCTGTACGGCGGCAGCACCGGGAGTCCGCTGGCAACCATCGCCAGCACACAACTACAGAATTTCGATGCCCGCCTGCGCCGATCGGAACCGCCGCTCCTGGAGCCGATCTCGGCGGTCAACCGCGGACGGCTGGAAGCCACCCTGTACGGCAATGCCTACAAGGGCATCACCGATCTGGTCACCAAATGGCTGTGGCCGCGGCCGGCCATGCTCGGCGTCCGCCTTTGCACCCGGCTTGGACTGAGCCCGAACATGGTCACCGGCTTTGGCCTGTTGCTGATGTTGGCGGCCAGCGTGTTGTTCATCCACGGACACTACGCCTGGGGCCTGCTGCTCGGCTGGCTGATGACCTACCTCGATACCGTGGACGGCAAACTGGCCCGGGTGACGGTGCGCTCGAGCCGGTTCGGGCACGCCATGGATCACGGCATGGACGCGGTGCACCCGCCATTCTGGTATGCATTCTGGGGGTTGTCGCTTACTCGTCTGGATGCCGGCTTCGGATTCGTTCTGGAAGAGTACCTGGCAATGATCATCGCCGGTTACGTGGTCGGTCGCCTGATCGAAGGGGTATTCGAACGCCTGCTCGCCTGTAGCCTGTTTGCCTGGCGGCCATTCGATGCCTATTTCCGGCTGATCACCGCGCGCCGCAATCCATGCCTGATCCTGCTCACCGTGTCGCTCCTTTGCCGGCGTCCCGACTGGGGCTTCGTGGCGGTGGCCTGGTGGACCGCACTGACCTCGGCGGTACTGGGCGTGCGCCTGTTGCAAGGCCTGGTCAGTCGCTGGCGGCATGGCCCGCTGGTGTCCTGGCTGCACGACGGGGTTGCGGCACGGCGCCGGTTTCCGCGCGCCTACCGCAGCTTCGCCAGCACCCAGGCCGCCTACCTGCCAAGTTCCTGAGGTTTACGCTATGGTCAACATTTACCGCATCGAGTCGTGCCGGATCCGCCATGGTCGCGCTTGAATTCTCCTCACCCGGAACTGATCGTGACGGCGCCGCACTGGCAGTGATCGGCCGGCGTCTGTATGCGCAAGACGCCAAGCTCGGCGGCGATGTCAAAGGTCTGCTGGATCTGATCCAGCAGCGCTTCGGCGACTCCCTGGCGGCGGTGCTGGTGTACGGCTCCTACCTGCGCGGCAAGCGCGACACCGTGCTCGATTTCTATGCACTACTCGACGACTACCGCGCAATGCCCTGGTGGCAGGCGCTGTTGTGTCGGCTGATCGCGCCCAATGTCTATTTCCTGAGCACCGGCACCGGCCTGGGCGCCGCCCGCGCCAAATGCGCGAGCCTGAGCCTGCGCCGCTTCGAACAGGCGATGCAGGGCGATTTCCACTCCTATTTCTGGGCCCGTTTCGCCCAGCCCTGCCAACTGCTGTATGTGCGCGATTCGGCCAGCCGGGTTCGCGTACAGGCAGCACTGCTCGCGGCCACCCGCACCTTCGTGCGCCGGGTGACGCCGATGCTGCCGGCGCGGGTGAGCACCCGCGAATTCTGGCAGCGCGGCTTCGAACTGACCTATCGCGCAGAACTGCGCGCCGAAAAGGGTGGCTATGCCAGTGGCCTGATCGACGCCGACCCGGATTACTACGGCGATCTGACCCGCTTGCTGGCCGGCCCGCAATTGCAAGCGCTGGCCAGCGATGGCGCGGCAACCGCCACACTTGCGCAACCCTGGCAAAACCACAGCACCAATGCGCAACGCCGGCAGGCGCACTGGTCCTGGTGGCTGCGCCGCTGGCAGGGCAAGTGGCTATCGCTCGCCCGCATCGCCAAGGCGGCGACCATGTTCGACGATCCGCTCGATTACATCCTGTGGAAAATCGAGCGCCACTCCGGCATCCATGTCGAGCCCAGCAAGCGCCAGCGCCGGCATCCGCTGATCTTCGCCTGGCCGCTGTTGTGGAACCTGTACCGCCACGGCGCGTTCAAGTAAACGTGGCGGTGATGATCCGGGCATCCAGCGCCGAACGCACCAGCGTCGGAAACGGTGCCGCCTCGGTACGCCCGACCCGACTTGGCGCGCCGGCATGAGCGCCATTCCGGAAACACCGGCCGGGCCGCCCGAACCACCGCTGCGGCGGATTCTGCGCAATTTCGCCGTGCTGCTGCGCGGACGCTGGATTGCCGGGGTGATGACCTTCGCCGCGACCACGCTGATGGCGCGCACCCTGGGCCCGCATGGCTTTGGCCTGGTCGTCTTGATGCACGCCTATGTGCTGCTGGTACGTGGCCTGCTCAATTTCCAGCCGTATGAAGCCATGGTGCGCTTTGGCGTGCCGCTGCTCGAAATCGGCGACGCGGAGCGCCTGGCCCGACTGGCCGCGGCCTGTCGCCGGGTCGATCGTCGCTCCAGCCTGATCGCCACCGCGCTCGGCCTGGTCGCGGCGCCATTCGCGGCCTGGCTGCTCGAACTGGACCGGATGCAATTGCTGATGCTGGGGCTCTACAGCCTGACCCTGCTCGCCACCGGCAACGGCACCGCGACCGGCATCCTGCGGCTCTATGACCGCTTCGATCTGATCGGCAAGCAGATGTCGGTCGGGCCGGCGATCCGGATCAGCGGCGTCGCCCTGGCCTGGTTCAGCCACGCCGGCCTGGCCGCCTTTGTGGCCACCTGGGCGCTCGCCTATCTGGCCGAAAATGTCTATATCAACTGGAACGGCTGGCAGGAATATCGGCAGCGCCTCGGCGATCCCGATGCCCAGTCGGGCCAGCCGCGTGCGCGGCTGCGCGAATTCGAAGGCCTGCGCGCCTTTCTCTGGGTGACCTACTGGCAGTCCTCGCTGGACCTGGTGCCCAAGCATCTTTCGATGGTGCTGGCCGGTTCCCTGCTCGGACCGGCGGCCGCCGGTCTGCTGCGACTGGCGCGGGAATATGCCAGTCTGTTGATCCAGCCAACCGTGCTGATCCGGCAGGTGGTATTCCTCGATCTCACCCGCAGTTGGCACCAGCGCTCGCCCGATTTCGGCCGCATCACCTGGCAGGCCGCGCTGCTCGCCGGTGGCGTCGGCCTGGGACTGTCGGTGCTCGGCTGGTTTGCCGGTCCGCCACTGCTCGCGGCCCTGGCCGGCCAGCAGTTTGCCGCGGCTGGTCCGGTGTTGACGCTGCTACTGGTCGCGGCCAGCCTCAACCTGGCCGAATCGCCCCTGCGCGCGGCGGCTTATGCAATCGGCAAGGCCGGCGCCACCCTGCGTCTGCACGTGGTCGCGACCGTGGTCTATCTGGGACTGTTCATTGTCCTGACCCACTGGATCGGGCTGATCGGTGCCGGCGTGGCCACCGCCTTGGCGGCCACCATCCCGCTGGCCGGCATGATCGTCCTGATCCGCAGCCGCCTGCGCGATACCCGCGACAACAGTTGAATCAGCCGGCCGCCACGGCAACCGGAGCCGCGAACAGCGGGGCCACGATGCGCTGGAACGCCGCGATGATGGCATCTACCTGTTCCGGCGTATGCGCCGCACTCAGGCTGACCCGCAGCAGGCTGCTGCCATCCGGCGATGCCGGCGGCAACATCAGGTTGGTGTAGACGCCGGCTTCGATCAGCTGATGCCAGCTAGCCAGTGCCTGTTCACGAGCGTCGAAACGTACCGCGATCACCGGGCTGGGCGGCGCACCCAGCTTCAGGCCCATGGCGGTGAAGGCCGCGTGCAGTCGCCGCGCGCTGGCCCA
>JBGSKT010000076.1:0-6990 GCA_041741075.1 Lysobacterales bacterium | reverse complement strand
GGCTCGCCGCCGGGCTGGACCTTCGGAAGCGCGGCGCGCATCGCCGACGCGGACTGGTAGCGATGCTCCGGGCGACGCGCCAACGCGCGCAAAATCCACGGCTGCCAGTGCCGCAATGGCACCGGCAATGGCGGCACTTCCTGCTCCCATTGCGCGATCGCCACTGCCACCGGATCCTCACCCGGATACGGCCGCTGCCCGGTCAGCAGTTCGAACGCGACCGCACCCAGGCTGTACAGGTCGGAGCGTCCATCGACCGGCCACGCCCGCGCCTGCTCCGGGCTCATGTAACCGGCGCTGCCGACGGTGTGGTCGGCACCGGTCACGCGGGTGGCGCTGACCACGTTCAGGGCCACCCCGAAATCGGCCAGCAGTGGACGCCGGTGCAGGTCGAACAGGATGTTGGCCGGCTTCAGGTCGCGATGGATGACCCCCAACCCGTGGGCGTGCTCCAGTGCCGACAGCAGGGCATCGAGGATGCTGATCACCTCGGCCTCGGGCAGCGGCCCCGTGCGTCGTTCCAGATCGCCCTGCGGCAGATACGGCATCGCGTAATACAGCGCCCCGGCAGCGGTGCGGCCAATATCGTGGATGCCGACAATATGCGGATGCGCGAGCCGGGCGATCAACTGCGCTTCCTGTTCAAAGCGGCTGATCGCCTCGGACGCCGCGCCGGAATTGGCGCTCAGCACCTTCAATGCCACCTGACGATCGAGACTGATCTGGGTGGCCAGATACACCTCGGCCATGCCGCCAGCGCCGAGCAGGCGCTCGATCCGATAGCCGGATACTTCGGGAACCTGCGGATGGATCGAGACTGTGGACATCAAGTGGGCACCTTTCAGTCGGGATCGGCGGACCGCTCGCCGCCGGTGGCCAGGGCGATGGCGCCGGCACCAGCCATGCCGCCGATGATTCTGGCACATTCCGATCCCGGCCCATTCGGGTGGCACGTGTGCGGTGTCCCCGGGCGACGGCTGTTTCCGTCGCCTGTCGCTTGTCTTCTGTCCTCTGTCCTCTGAACCGGTCCCCGGCCGGCGTCGGGGAGACGGCAGGCTGGCTTCGGTCCGCTGATGCACCATCGGCCCCCGCGCCAATCGTTGCCGAACTTGACCACGATCAAGCGGGATTTGTCATCATCGGGCATGCTTGCCACCGTACACCACGCCAGTAGCATGACGCGGACCACCGTTTCAAACTCGAGGGCTTGATCATGTACCAGGATCGTTCCGACCCATCACTGTCGGTGGCCGCCGCGCCCGGTTTCGGCGAGCTGGCCGATACCAACCGCAAAGGATCGCCAGCGACGATTACGCGCCCCGGCGCCCCGCCGGCCGTGGCCAACAGCGATCTCAACCTTCCCGACTATCTGGTCAGAAACTACTGGTGGGCCTATCTGTGGCGGCCGGCGGTGTGGTTCTTCGACCACCAGCCGATCATCAATACCATCGTTTTTGGCCAGTACCGCAAGCTGGTCGATGCCACCCTGCGGCTGCTGCGCCCGGAGACCGCCGGCTCGACCCTGATGATCGCCTCGGCCTACGGCAATATCATCACCCGTTCGGCGCGCGCGCTCTCCCCGCAGCCACTGACCGTAATCGATATCGCACCGATCCAGCTCGAGCGCGCCCGCATCAAGCTCGATGATCTGGGCATTGGCGACAACGTCACCCTGACCCGTATGAACGCCGAAGTGCTGAGCTTCGCCCGCGACAGTTTCGATACCGGCTTCATGTTTCTGCTATTGCACGAACTGCCCGACGCCCCACGGCGCCGCGCCCTGACCGAAGCCCTGCGCGTGCTGCGTCCGGGGGGCAGCCTGGTGCTGGCCGAATACGGCGCCGAAGGCCGCCGCCACTGGTTCCACCGGCTGGGATTGTTCCGCTGGATCTTTGGCACCGCCGAGCCGTTCCTGCCAAGCCTGTGGCGCACCGATCTGGACGCCCTGCTTGCCGACTGTGCCAAAGCCCATGGCAAGCGCGTGGTCAGCGAAGAAAGAGTCAGCCTGTTCGGCGGCTTCTATCGGGTCTGGCGCTACCAGGTCGAGGCATTGTGATGATGCGGACCATCCGTGCCGATGTGGTGATCATTGGTGCCGGCGGTGCCGGCCTGCGGGCGGCCATCGCGGTGGCCGAAACGGACCCAAGCCTGCGCGTCGCGTTGGTGTCCAAGGTCTATCCGATGCGCAGCCACACCGTCGCTGCCGAAGGTGGCGCGGCCGGCGTGACCAAATCGCCGGACACGCTCGATGCCCATTTCAAGGACACCGTGAGCGGCGGCGACTGGTTGTGCGATCAGGACGCGGTCGAACGCTTCGTCGAACAGGCGCCGAAATCCCTGCGCCAGCTCGAACACTGGGGCTGCCCATGGAATCGCGATGACCAGGGTGGCGTACAGGTGCGCTCGTTCGGCGGCATGAAGCACCAGCGCACTTGGTTTGCCGCCGACAAGAGCGGCTTTCATATCCTGCACACCCTGTTCCAGACTTCGCAACAGTTTCCCAGCATCCAGCGCTTCGACGAAGTGTTCGCCCTCGACCTGCTGGTCGACCACGGCGTGGTCGGCGGCGTCACCGCACTCGACATCCAGTCCGGCGAGCCGATGGTATTCCTGGGTGGGTCGGTGATCATCGCCAGTGGGGGTGCCGGCCGGGTGTTCCCGTTCACCACCAATGGCGCGATCAAGACCGGCGACGGCATGGCCATGGCCTATCGCGCCGGGGTGCCGCTCAAGGACATCGAATTCGTCCAGTACCATCCGACCGGACTGCCCGGCACCGGTATCCTGATCACCGAAGGCGCGCGCGGCGAAGGCGGCCTGCTGTACAACAAGGACGGCTATCGCTATTTGCAGGATTACAACCTCGGCCCACCCGATCCCTGGCCGCGCCCGAAGGCGATGGAACTCGGCCCGCGCGACCGGCTCAGCCAGGCGTTCTGGCACGAACAGCGCCGTGGCCGCACGATCAAGGGTGAATTCGGCGATGTCGTGCATCTGGACATCCGCCACCTTGGCGAGCAAAAGATCAACGAACGCCTGCCGATGGTGCGCGAACTGGCCCGCGCCTATGTCGGCGTCGACCCGGTGCACGCACCGATCCCGGTACGACCGGTGGTGCACTACACGATGGGCGGCATCGACACCGATATCGACACGCGCACCGCGCTCGCCGGTCTGTTTGCCGCCGGTGAATGCGCCTGCGTCAGCATCAACGGCGCCAACCGGCTGGGTTCCAATTCGCTGACCGAGATTCTGGTGTTTGGCGAGATCGCCGGACTGCAGGCAGCGGCCGTGGCCTCTGGCGGCGCACGCATCGCCGAGCACCGCTTCGGCGACCAGATCGCCGTTTCCTTCGAGCGTGCCAGCGCACCGGTCATGCGCCCGCCCTCGGCTGAAACCATCGTCGGCCTGCGCGGCGAATTGCACGAACTGATGGAAGGTGCCGCCGGCATCTATCGCGAAGACGCGCCGCTGCAGGCCGCCTGCAAGTCGGTGGCCGAGCTGCGCGGGCGCTACCAGCAACTGGCGATCGGCGACCACAGCCGGGTATTCAACACGCAGTGGTTCCAGGCGCTGGAACTCGGCGCCATGCTCGATATCGGCGAGGCCATGGTGCACGCCGCGCTGAACCGGCGCGAGTCGCGCGGCGCCCACCAGCGGCTCGACTTCCCCGAGCGCAACGACGCCGATTTCCTGCACCACAGCCTGCTCAGCTACGGCGGCAGCAAGGCGCCGACTTTCTCGACCAAGCCGGTAACGATCACCCGATCCAAGCCCGCCGAGCGGGTCTACGGTGGAGCCGCCACATGAATTCGAGCAGCCCGAGCAGTGCCGCCAGTACCCGCATGGTCACCCTGGATGTGGCCCGGTTCCGGCCGGAATCCGAGCCCGCTCCGAGCTGGCAGAGCTATCAGGTACCGGTGCTCGAAGAATGGACCGTGCTCGACGCGCTCAACCACGTCAAGGACCACATCGACGGCAGTCTGAGCTATCGCTGGTCCTGCCACATGGCGGTCTGTGGCAGTTGCGGCATGATGGTCAATGGCAATCCGACCCTGTCTTGCAAATCCTTCCTGCGCGAGCTGCCGGACCAGATCCGCATCGAGCCACTGGCCAATCTGAAGGTCATCCGCGACCTGGTGGTCGAACAGAACCGCCTGATCGATGGCATGGCCGCCGCGAAGACCTGGCTGATCCCGCGCGAACCGCCCCCGGCCGATCAGGCCTACCGACAGACCCCGGCGCAACTGGCGCAATACCGGCCCCTGTCGATGTGCATCAACTGCATGCTGTGCTACGCCGCCTGCCCGCAGGTCGCACTGAATCCGGGCTATCTGGGTCCGGCGGCCTTGGCCCTGGCGCAGCGCTACAACCTCGACTCGCGCGATGCTGGCGCAATCGAACGCATGCAGACCACCGCCAGCGATGACGGCGTGTGGGAGTGCACCTTTATCGGCGAGTGCTCCGAGGTCTGCCCGAAGCATGTAGACCCGGCCGGCGCGATCCAGCAGATGAAGCTGGCCAGCAGTCTGGAATGGTTCAAGCGTCGGCTCGGCCTCGGAGGTGATGCATGAAGACGCAGTCTTTCCAGCCGCAATTGCCCACTTTCTGGTGGCTGCAGCGCGGCAACTACCGACGCTACATGCTGCGTGAACTGACCAGCCTGCCGATCGCCGTCTATGCGGTCTGGCTGATCCTGGCGCTGCTGCGCCTGGGCCAGGGCGCCGAAGCCTGGGCCGCGTTCCGCGCCAGCCTGGCGACGCCGGCCGCGATCGGGTTGCAATTGATTGTGCTGGTGTTTGCCGTGGTCCACTCGGTGAGCTGGTTCGCCCTGGCGCCGCGCACCATGCCGATCTACATCGGCACGCGGCGAGTCGCCGACGCCTGGATCGCCGCTGCCCACTATCTGGCCTGGGCCGTGCTTTCCGTCCTCATTTTTCTGGCCATTGGAGTCTGAGCATGGGCGCTTCCAACAAACCGGTGTTATGGTTGCCGTTCGCCGCCGGTGGCATGCTCGCGGCCCTGGCGCTGCCCGCCCTGGTCGCGGTGGTACTGCTCGACAGCCTCGGCCGGCTACCGGGCGGCGGCCTCGATTACGCGCGGGTCAGTGCCTGGATCGGCAACCCGTGGATCGCGATCGCCCTGTTCGCCTTCGTAAGCCTGGTGCTGTGGCACGCCGCGCACCGACTGCGCATGACCCTGCAGGACCTCGGCGTACGCCGCCCCGGTGCACGCCGGGTGGCCGCGCGCCTGTGCTACCTCGGCGCCGGCTTGTTCACTTTCGTGCTCGGTTATCAGTTGATCTGAAGGCGATAGACCGGGCCAGGGATACGGCACCCGTAGGAGCGACGGCAGGTCGCGACCGTTGCCATCATCGGCAGTCGCGACGTGCCGTCGCTCCTACAAAGGCACAATCTGCCCTCCGTCCTTCGATCAGCGCAAGCCAAGCTCGTTGCGCGCAATCACCAGGCGCTGGATTTCGCTGGTGCCCTCGTAGATCTCGGTGATCTTGGCATCGCGGAAGTAGCGTTCCAGCGGCATCTCCTTGGAATAGCCCATGCCGCCGTGGATCTGCACCGCCTGGTGGGTGATGAACATGGCGGCCTCCGAGGCGACCAGCTTGGCGATCGACGCCTCGCTGGTGAAGCGGCCACCGCTCTGTTCAGCCTGCTGCTTGGCCCAGGCCGCGCGCAGGGTCAGCCAATAGGCCGCGTCGAGCCGGCATTTCATGTCGGCGATCTTGGCCTGGGTCATCTGGAAACTGCCGATCGGCTGGCCGAATGCCTTGCGCTCGCGCACATAGGCGACGGTCGCCTCATAGGCCGCCCGGGCCAGACCGACCGCCTGCGAAGCGATGCCGATGCGGCCGGCGTCGAGCACGCCCATCGCGCTTCTGAAGCCCTCGCCCTCAATACCGATCAGGTCCTCGGCCGGCGCCTGATAATCGGCGAACTCGATCTCGCAGGTGGCCGAAGCACGAATGCCGAGCTTGGGCTCGGTCTTGCCGCAGCGGAAGCCTGCGCGTTCAGTGTCGATGATGAAGGCGCTGATGCCGCGGGCGCCCTGGTTCGGGTCGGTGACCGCGAACAGGATGATGTATCTGGCGACCGGCCCCGAGGTGATCCAGCTCTTCTTGCCGTTGATCAGGTAATGGCTGCCATCGGCCGAACGCAACGCGCGGGTGCGCATGTTGACCGCGTCCGAACCCGACTGCGGCTCGGTCAGCGCGTAGGCGCCAATCGCGGCACCGGTGGCAATCGGGGTCACGTATTTGTGCTTTTGCGCCTCGCTGCCATTCTTCAGCAGACCATAGCAATACAAAGTGTTGTTGACCGACATGATGGTCGAGTGCGCGCAGTCGGCGGCGGCCACCTCGATCATTGCCAGCACATAACCGATGCTGTCGAGGCCAGCGCCGCCGTATTCGGTCGGCACCTCGATGCCCATCAGGCCGCTCTCGCCGAGCAGGCGGATGTTGGCCAGCGGGAATTCGCCGCTGGCGTCGAACGCCGCCGCGCTCGGGGCGATCTTTTCCTGGGCGATGCGCCGCGCTACCGCCTGAATCATCAATTGTTCTTCGGTGAAGGCAAAGTCCATTGGCAACCTCTTGCTGGTTTCGAAAATCTTGTGCGGACCGGAATTGACCGGCGTCGAACCGCCGATCTTACTTCAGCGCCAGTGGGTAATGGCTCTGGCGGCCGGCGCATGGCCGCCCCGGGCTCATTGCAGGCGGATGCCGAGCACCTGCAGGGCTTCTCCGATCGGCACCAGTTGCAGTGCCTCGACGCTGGTCTTGCCGAAGCCAGCGGCCGGATCCATGCTGACCAGGCCGGCCAGATCGCCGTGGCGGTCGAAAACCGCCGCCCCGGCATTGCTGTCTTTTTCCAGCAGGGTCGAAATCACCCGCTGGCGCCCACCGACCGGCGACACCAGCGCGCTCGCCTGGCCGTGTCCGACCACGTTGGACGCACCGGCACTAGCCGGCGCGCT
>JBGSKT010000075.1:0-1593 GCA_041741075.1 Lysobacterales bacterium | reverse complement strand
TTTTTCAGATTTCTCCCAGGGACGGTCCGATGCCACCCCTGATAGGGTCCGATCTCCTTCAGGAGAGTCGGCCATGACCCGTTCCCAAACGCTCGTTTCGCGGTTCCCCGTTGCCGTGCTCGGCATGGTGTTGTGTCTGGCCACAATCCCCCCGGCCAGCGCCCAGGAAGTCTGCGGCCTGTCCAGCGTGCAGTTCGATGCCCTGATCAGCGATGGGTTTGAATCCCTGGCCGCACCCGCGGCCGCCAGCAGTGCGGTGGTTGCTGCACCACCGGCCAGCGGCAAGGCCCGAGTACTCAGCAGCGCCGATCTGGGCCGACCGCTGGGCCACGCCGAGCGCATCCTGACCGGGGTGGCGCCTACGATTGAAATCCTCTCGCCGGCTGCGGGGGCGAGCCTGCCCGGGCGCGCCTTCGAAGCGCGCGGCACGTTCACCGGGCCGCTCAATACCGGCATCACCGTGAATGGGGTGGCGGCGCGTACCTTCGGCAATCAATGGGTATCGACCGGACTTAGGCCCCCGGCCGGCAGCTTCGTTATCGACGCGGTGGCGCATGGCTTCGATGGGCAGAGCGCTACTGTCGGCCGCACGGTCGATCTGGGCCCGGCCGAGCCCGCCCTCGAACTGCGTCCGGCCGCGCCCGGCGATCTGGCCCCGGCCACGATTGGGTTTAGGCTGGGGTTTCCCTTCGGTGCGCTGCTCACCAACCTGCGCATCGACTTCGATGGCGATGGCTTCGATGACTACAGCGGTCCACTCGCTACAGCGCCAACCAGTTTTCTTTACGCCAACCCGGGTTTCTACACCGCCCGCGCCCAAGCCGATGTCGATGGCAACCCGACCACCGCCGAGGCCACCGTGGTGATCGCCGACGTGGTCGCCAACCGCCTGCGCGCCTGCGCGGTCTACGGCGAACTGCGCGCCGCGCTCACCGCCAACGATCTGGAAGCGACCCTGCTCACCTTCATCCCGCACCAGCGCGACGCCCTGCGCCCGTTCTTCACCGCGTTGGGCGACAACCGCCCGGTGTTCGCTACTCGGCTCGGGACCATCGCCAATGGCCTGATCGGCACCGACCAAGTGACGCTGACCACCCTGGTCATCGAGAACGGCGAACCGATCGGCACCCAGATCAACATCGCCGCCGACGGCGACGGTGTCTGGCGCATCGGTTCGTTCTGAGGGCCGCGATCATGCTTACTTTCCTGGCCGAGTTCCTGTTCAGCGCGGTGTTGTGGGGCAGCCTGATCACCTGGTGGCTGTGGCGTCGGCGCAAGCGGGCGGGCAGTATCGGTTCCTGGCTGCTGTGGCTGCCTTTGGCCTGGTTCGGCCTGCACACGGCGTTCGCCTGGTATGGCTTTATCCTGCCACCCAGCGGTCGTCTGGTCGAAGACGCATCCGGACAACCCATTCCCAATGCGCGGGTGGAAGCCTTTTGGGGCGCCTATCCGGTGCTGGTCTCGATCGGCGACTGCCCCGGCTTTCAGGCGCATTTGACCGATGCCGAGGGCGATTTTGCCTTCCGGTTCGCTCCCCTACCCACACTTTTTCTGGGCACCCTGGTTCGCGGCCTCAATCCCATTCCACCGGGT
>JBGSKT010000074.1:0-2219 GCA_041741075.1 Lysobacterales bacterium | reverse complement strand
GAACCCAAGGACCGTTCGTGCTGAGCGTAGCTCGCGTAGCGGACGAAGTCGAAGCACCCCTCGGGACCCTTCGACTTCGCGCCTACGGCGCTACGCTCAGGGCGAACGGGTATGGATAGCTGAGGTTTGTGGCTAATCAGGTCATGCATTGAGGTCCGGACCCATTTCGCAGTGCAAGTGCTGATTCCCTGCTGTTTGCGGTTGATGTGGATTCGCGAACAGTGGTGGATGCGCTGCGCTTATCCACCCTACTCACTAACGGGCCGACGCGGTGGATCAATCGTGCGAGCCGGCCCCGGGCCGCCATTCGACGCCCAGGCTGAGGCTGCGGCCGGGGCGGTATTCGCGGGTGGTTTCGGCGCCCTGTTTGAACTCGACCCGGGAATCGAGCAGGTTGCGCAGCTTGAATTTGAACGTCCAGCCATCGCTGATCCGGTAGCGCCAGTTGAAGTCGAGGGAGTCGAACGGCTGCTCGTAGATGTCGGGTGCGCCGAAGATGCCGACTTCGGAGATGCGCCGCCCGGAGACGTTGTAGAGCACGGTCGCGTCGCTGCGGCCATCGTCGGTCTTGTGTCCGAGTTGCAGGTTCAACACGGTTTTCGACTGGCCCTGCAGGGAACGCGAGCTGTTGGTCTGGATGTCATTGGCTGCGCCGAGTTCGATGCTGGACTCGATCCAGCTGAAATTGGCGGCGGTATAGAAACTTTGCAGGCGCTCGTCGAGCACCCCAAGACCACTCAGATAATCGGCCTCGAAGCCATAGTTCTGCGCCGACTCGGCATTGGCAAAGGACAGCAGATTGCCGGTGCCGGGCACCTGGATGCGCTCGATCGGCAAGTCGAAGTTTTTCAGGAAGGCGCCCACCGACAGGCTCTCCGAATACGAGAAGTAGTGTTCCCAACGCAGGTCGTAATGGCTGATATCGGACTGCTGCAGGGCCGGGTTGCCGATCGTTTCCAGATCCAGCAGCGGATCGGTGAACGGCGCCGGCGACAATTCGCGGAACTCTGGACGCGACACCGAACGCGCGGCGCTGGCGCGGATCTGGTCGTTCTCGGCCAGCACCCAGGTGAACGCGGCGCTTGGCAGCCAGTCCTGGTTGTCAAGCACCGATCGCAGCGGCTCCTGACCGGGCTGTCCGAGCGCGAAGGTGCTGACATCCTGCTGGTTGTCTTCGAAACGGAAACCGACGCTCAGCCGGTACTTGCCGCGCCAGTTGAGATCGGCCGAGGCAAAAGCCGCATCCAGGTCCTGGCTGGCGGTGTAGTTGTCGGTCGCCCGGGTGTTCTCGCGCAGTTCAAACCCGTTCGGGCCGATCAGTTCCGGCCCGAAGATCTGATCCAGGCTGCGGCCGGTGGTCAGATCGGGGTTATTGGCGTCGGGACCGACCGCGATGAAATTGAAGCGGCGGATCGAAGAGTCGCGATCACGCCGCAGAATGGCGCCGCCGGCATTGAGGTCGAGGCTGCTGTCGTCGTTCAGCGCCAGCGGCAGTTTCAGCGCCAGGCTGAAGTCGTCACTGTTGTCGGTCAGATCGTCGAAATCGGTCTGGTTGCTGTCGGCGCGGCGCGCGAACGAAAACACACCGGTGTTGTTGTCGCGGTCGAAGCGGTAGTTGCGCGTGTTCGGCGACTCGCGGCTGGCTTCGGCCAGGGTGTATTGCCAGTTCAGGTTCAGGTCGGCGAGCGCCGGGAAGCGATGCTCGCCAGCGATCTGTTCGGCGATCAACTGGTTCTCGATGTATTCGAGTTCGGTGAACCGTGAGACATCTCCCGGATCTTCCGGATAGCCGGTCGCGACCTGCGCTTGGTCCTCTGTGCTGCGCAGCAGCAGACTGGTGCTTTTCAGGCGATGGTTGGAACCGAAATCGATGCCGACCAAGCCAAACACGGACAGCTCGACATCCTGCAGGGTACGGTCGAAGTCGAGTTCGCTGGTCTTGACCAGGTCACCATTGCCGAGCACGGCGAACTGACGCCGGGTTTCATTCAGATCGCGCCAGCTGTTGTCGTAGCGAAACGCGCCGAGTACACCGAGCTCGATGTCCTGACCGATCTGGAAGCGGTTGCCAAGCGCCCCGCTCAGTCCCAGGTTGGGTTTGATGCGGCGGCGACTGACCGTGTAGTCGCCGGCCAGCGCTTCGCCGAACTGCTCCAGTTCGGCCGCGCTCGCGCCGTTCGGGTTGGTCGGCGATTGCGGCCGGAGCGGGGTGCCGTTCG
>JBGSKT010000073.1:0-4860 GCA_041741075.1 Lysobacterales bacterium | reverse complement strand
GGTGCGCAGGCGGGCTTGCGTCTGGCGGTCGCCGATACCCTGGCTGGCTATGCCGCGCTGTATGGGCCGGACCGCCCGGAAGTGGACCGAAACGAGGTGGATTTCCCGGCTGCGGCCGGGACGGTCGCCGATGCCCACGCGGTATCTGAAGTCCCGCCGCTCGGGTTTGCCCTCGCCCAGTTGCACGGCGTTTACGTGCTGGCCGAAAACGCGCATGGCCTGGTGCTGGTCGATATGCACGCCGCGCACGAGCGCATCAGCTACGAACGGCTCAAGGCCGAGCGTGCCCAGGGCGCCATTCCAGCCCAGCAATTGCTGGTGCCGATCAGCATCAACGTCAGTGCCGCCGAGGCGGATGCGGCCGAACTGCGCGTCCAGGATTTTCTATCGCTGGGGATCGAGCTGCGTCGGCTGGGGCCACAACGGATAGCGATCAACCGCGTTCCGCGCGTGCTCGATGGCGCCGACGTTGCTACCCTGGTGAGCGATGTGCTGGCCGAGTTCGTGCTGATCGGCGACTCGCGGCAATTGCAGGAAACCGAGAACGAGATACTGGCGACCATGGCCTGTCACGGCGCGGTGCGCGCCAATCGCCGCCTGGGACTGGCGGAGATGAATGCCCTGTTGCGCCAGATGGAGGCGACCGAGCGCTCCGGACAATGCAATCATGGCCGTCCGACCTGGACGCAACTTTCGATGAACGAACTGGATCGGCTGTTTCTGCGCGGCCGCTGACCTGTGGAGAATACGATGCGAAGATTCCGCTTGACCGCTCCGCTGCTGATGGCGCTCGCCCTGTGCGCCTGCTCGGCCGAGCCACCAACGCCACCGACGCAGATGGCGGCCAGTGACCCGGCCGGCGAACGCGCCCTGGCCGAGCAGTGGTATGCCGGCCGGATCGAACGGCTGACCGCGCCCGACGGCTGGTTGAGCCTGGTCGGTCTGCATTGGCTGCAAGAAGGCGACCAGACGGTCGGCGCCGCGGTCGACAACGACATCGTGCTGACCGCCGGGCCGGCGCATTTCGGCACGCTGTCTTTGGACGCCACCCGGATCGGCTTCACCCCGGCCGCGGATAGCGAGATCACCATCAGCGGTGCCGAAGATCGGGGCGTCGATGCCCGTCCACGCTATGTCCTGCACAGCGACGCCGCAGACCAGGCCAGTCTGGTCGTGAGCGGCCCGGTCAGTTTCCTGGTGATCGATCGGGCGGGCCGTCTCGGGCTCCGGGTACGCGACAGTGAGTCGGCCGCGCGGCGCCATTTCTCCGGGATCGAGCGTTTTCCCTTCGATCCGTCCTGGCACATCGTCGCCGACTGGGTGCCGAACCCAACGCCGCGCCCATTCGAGATCCAGACGGTGATCGACACCATCGACATCATGCCGAGTCCTGGTTACGCGCGCTTCGTCCGCGACGGCCGCGAATACCGGATCCATCCGGTGATTGAAAAAGGCGAGCAGGACCTGTTCATCATTTTCGCCGACCGTACCAGCGGCCGCGAGACCTATGGACCGGGGCGTTTCTTCTACGCGCCCTGGCCAAAAGACGGCAAGATCGTGCTCGATTTCAACCGGGCCTACAACCCGCCCTGCGTCTTCAGCGAATTCTCCACCTGCCCGCTGCCACCACCGGAAAACCGTATGGATACCTTCGTGCGCGCTGGTGAAAAGAAATTCGTGGCCGCCGGACATGAAAAGTAGCAAGTAGCCCGGATGCAGCGCAGCGGGCTTGCAACAGCGGAGCGGGTCATCCGGGTTTTCTCGCAAGCAAAAGCCCCCTAAAACCTACAACCTACAACCTAAAACCTAAAACCGCTCTATCCCCCCCAGCTCGGTGACCCGGGTATAGCCGAACTGGTTTCGCCAGGAAGCGCCGATCACCGGTAGTTCGCAGTATTGGTCGAGCACGCCGACGAACTGCGCGCGGGGGATCAGGTGGGCGCCGAGCGCGAGCAGGTGCGGGTTGGCAACCTGGGCATCGATCAGCGCGAAGCCCCAGTGGCTGAGTTGTCGCGCCAGCGCCCACAGTGCGATCTTCGATCCGCCACTGCGCCGACTGAACATCGATTCGCCAAAAAATACCCGGCCGACCGCGACCCCGTAAATGCCGCCGACCAGTTCGCCCTGGTCGCGGACCTCGATGCTGTGCGCATGACCGGTTTCGTGCAGGCGCAGATAGGCGGCGCGCATTTCGGGGCCGATCCAGGTACCACCGCCGCCAGCACGGGGAGCGGCGCAGGCATCGACCACGGCGCCGAAGTCGCTATCGGCATCCAGCGTCCAGGAAGATTGTCGGGCGAAGCGTTGCAGGCGGCGGGCGACATGAAACGCTGCCAGATCAAATACGCAACGCGGGTCGGGTGACCACCACAGGATCGGTTCCCCCGGATCGAACCACGGGAAGATGCCGTGGCGATAGGCGGCGAGCAGGCGCGCCGGGCCGAGATCGCCACCGCCGCAGAGCAGTCCATTGGGCTTTTCGAGCGCCGTTGCCAGCGGTGGAAACAGCGGCGGCGAATCAGCACGCAGAAAAGGAATGCGGATCATGTCCGGGGCGGTTGAATGGGGAATGCGGAACGAAGAATGGGGAGAATTGTGGGAGCGACGGAACGTCGGGTTCAGCGGACAGAAGACGGATGACAGAAGACAGAAAGTGCGCGCGCGGTTGTTTTGGCGCCGCGGTCCGGAGTCCTCTGTCATCTGTCCTTTGTTTTCTGCCTTCTGAACCTCAGGCGCCGGGATGGTCCAGATATTTCTCGGCGTCGAGTGCGGCCATGCAGCCCGAGCCGGCCGAGGTGATCGCCTGACGATAGACCGAATCGGCGACATCGCCGGCGGCAAATACCCCGCGGATACTGGTGCTGGTGGCGCCGCCGTCACTGCCACCTTTTACTTTGAGGTAGCCGCCCTTCATCTCCAGCTGGCCCTCGAACAGGCTGGTGTTCGGGGTATGTCCGATCGCGATGAACACGCCATTGAGTGCGATCTTGCGGGTGGCGCCGGTCTGCACATGGCGAATGCTGAGGCCTGTTACGCCGCTGTCGTCGCCGAGGATTTCGTCGGTGGCGTGGTCCCAGATCAGTTCGACCTTGCCCTGGCGGGCGCGGTCGAACAGCTTGTCCTGCAGGATCTTTTCCGCCTTGAGTTTGTCGCGGCGGTGCACCAGATAGACACGGGCACAGATGTTCGACAAGTACAGGGCTTCCTCGACCGCGGTATTGCCACCGCCGATCACCGCCACTTCCTGGTTGCGAAAGAAGAACCCGTCGCAGGTCGCGCAGGCCGATACGCCGCGTCCGCGGAACGTGGTTTCCGAGGCAATGCCGAGGTACTTGGCACTGGCCCCGGTGGCGATGATCAGTGCGTCGGCGGTGTATTCGCCATTGTCGCCCTTGAGCCGGAACGGGCGTGTGCCCAGTTCGGCGCTGTGGATCTGATCGAAGACCAGTTCGGTTTCGAATCGCTCGGCGTGCTTTTGCAGTCGCGCCATCAGTTCCGGCCCCTGCAGGCCCTCGACATCGCCCGGCCAGTTGTCGACGTCGGTGGTGGTCATCAGCTGTCCACCCTGCTCGACGCCGGTGATCAGCACCGGTTTCAGGTTGGCGCGCGCTGCGTAAACCGCGGCGCTGTAACCGGCGGGGCCGGAGCCCAGGATCAATAGCGGGCAATGTCGGGTCGGGCTCATCGAAATTCCTGTGTGGAAGAGAAAGTGTTAGCGGTTCAGCCGGCAGATACACCAGCATGCGGGCGGGGCGGTCGGGTTTCAAGCCGGTTGGGCGCCAATGCTCAGCGCCAATGTTCGGCCACCCAGGCCGAACGCCGGATCCGCCGATACCACTTGCCGCCGATCCCGGCGATCGCATCGGGCGGGTTGGGTTTGCCGTGGAATATGACGATGCGCGCGTCGGCCGGAATGTGCGCCGGCACCAGCCATGACCAGAGCGGCGTGGGCAGGCAGTGGCGCTTGAAGCTGACGCACCACTCGGGCGGCCAGTATTCGATCAGGCCGCGTTCGCGAAAGTGCTGGCTGACGTATTCCTGTTCGTTGCGTACCTGTTTGAGCGCGGTCGCCGGGCCGGCGCCGAAGCGGGCGAGAAGTTCGGCGTGCTGGCCGGCCTCGAAGCGGAACACCGAGGTATTGCCGGTGCCGTCGCGTTTGTCCCACTCGCGGATCACTTTGAACGCGCCGGCACCGAGGAAGAACTCGTCGATCCGGTCGACGATCACCAGGTCCAGGTCGAGAAACAGGGTCGGTCCGCTGAGGTCGTGCAGCGGGGCCGCAAACAGGGCCAGCTTGAGCCAGCCATGCTGCAGGGTCCACGGCGTGCGCTGGTCCAGGTCGGGCACGCCGGTTTGCGGAATCGGCAGCACCTCGATCACCGGGTCGATGCCACTGCGCTCATCGCTCAGGCACACGAAGCGGAACGGCCGATGCAGATGGCGGGCGACCATGGCGTACAGACGGTTGACGTAGTCGGCGCCGTACTTATTGCCCCAACGAATGCAAACGACGTTGACCGGATTCATGGTGGCGGGCGGTTTCGATGGCTTGGGCGGGTAACAGCCGGGCAGGGCGCTAGCGGCGCATGCTTCGAACTGCCACTGGCGACGGGTAAACTGGGGCCGTGAACCATAGCGCATCTCCCGGATTTCCGCAGATCGACCCGCCCCACATCGCCATCAGCGGCGATGCGGCGGGCGCTACCATCCATGACACCCGGGTGTGGCCAGAGGCACCGCCGACGAAGGCATTCGTGGCCAGCGACCAGCGGCCGGGCGATTGGCGTGGACGCGGGCGCGTGCATTATCTGGATTCGCCGCTGGGTCCGGCGGTGTGCCGGCATTATCGCCGCGGCGGGC
>JBGSKT010000072.1:0-3111 GCA_041741075.1 Lysobacterales bacterium | reverse complement strand
TACCCGTTCGCCCTGAGCGTAGCGCCGTAGGCGCGAAGTCGAAGGGTCCCGAGAGGTGCTTCGACTTCGCCCGCTGCGCGAGCTACGCTCAGCACGAACGGTCCTTGGGTTCCCTGGCTGAGATTCGGGGCTAATCAGGTCCGTCTTTGCGCTGCTCTTCAACTTCGCCGCGTTGCGGATGCAATATGAGGCCATTGGTCGTGGTCTCCACAACTGTGACCCTGGGCTGACCGATGAAGAGAGAAAAAAGGACATCTCAATTGCACTTCGTCGAAATCTGCTCATCCGCATATTCGAACCATCCGCGGCTGCCTTACTAGTTATTGAGGCAAGCCTGCTAATGTGGGTACTAGTTCGGTGAGGAGCGGCCCAACCCATCATTCCACCGGACCTGCGCTAAAAGCCGCGCAGGTCCGGTGAATTCAGGTATTGGGCTTCTCGATTCGCGACCGAGAGACTATTGGGACTCGTTCTATGGCGATGACCGAGGACGAATTTACAGCGGGCGCAATAGACCTACTCGCACGGTGGGGCGTGCATGTGGCGCGGGTGCCGACCGCGAAGGGCGTCAAGGACGTCAAGACGCCTGACCTTCGTGGGAGTGGCGGACCCGATCTTTACGCGGTCGAGCTCAAGCAGCGTGACAGCGATAGAGTTCTCGATAGGATGCCGGCCGCACTCGATCCCCATGTCGTACAAGTGCTCCCGCCATTGGCGATGTCAAGAGATCAAGCGGTACAGTCATGCATTCGAGAATGCGTTCATCAGCTGCGCGGCGAGGCGAACACAACCTTCCGAATTGGCTGGGTGCACTGTGAAGGATTCGACTCAGACACCGATCAGGTGCAGCTCCAGAACTCGTTCCTAGGTACCGAATATCTTTCGGACCGTGGAATCGGCGGTCGCGCGTACTCATGTCACTTTTTCCTGGAGAGTGACTTCTGGCGCTATAGAACCGAACTGGACGGAGCGATCGTTTCCCGGCAAGTGACGCACGATCAAGTCAATGTCTCGGTCCTGCTCAACCCGCACTCTCCCCGATCGGACCGTCTGCGATCTTCGGCATTCATTGCAGCGCTTGGACCGGCAGCTTTGGTAGACGTAGTAGCCGAAGAGGCGGAGCGAACGTGCCTGATTGCAGATTGCGCGATTGATCGAAGGGACGCGGACGGTGTTTTGGCCTATGTGTGCGAAAAGTATGGCCTCGATCTCCTGCGTTCCCCCATCCGGCGGTACGGCGGAGTAGTGCGTTGGTAGCGCGCGCCGCGCGATGCCCAACGAATAAGGTCAGATCGTGCGCAGCCACGATCTGAACCGTTTGTTGGACGAGCCCGGCCCTGAGCGCGGGTGGCGTCCTCTGAAAACAAATTCGTTGAGCTATCGGCGGAGTGCCCGCTGGGCGGGGCGCTGCGGGCGCTCACGCCGGCCCGATGGATGGTAGCAGCGGCAAGCACTGCGCCGAAGGCTCGTCTTCCTTGGCCTCCGGATGGCCGGCTGGATATCCCGGTCATGGGCAACCAGGTTTCGGCCGGTTGGAAATCCACGCCCGATGGTGCCGGTTGCCGTTGCGGACCGGATGGGCCAGTGTGCCTCGCTTGGCGCGTCGACGGAACGTCTGAATGATCACGCAGTCGATCGATGGCGCGCGTGTCGGATTCCACCCTTTCGGGTTGCAGGACCTTGAAGGTGAGGTACACCGGTAGTGGCTGGCAAAGCTTGCGGTTACGGTAGCGACATGGTCTTCCCGTTTGCGGTAACTTCGGGTTCGTCTTGGACAACCTTCGGTCGAGGGGGCGAGGTCCAAGAGTCGTAGGTCGGGTTAGGCCGTCAGGCCGTAACCCGACGAAGCAGTGATGACGGGTTACGCTGCGCTAACCCGACCTACAGGACTACCCGGGTCTTGCTGCCCTTGCCGGTTGCCCTGAGCAGGCCAACCACGCTATCCAGCGCGTTCCAGCGCAGGTCGCACAATTCCGACCGGCGCAGCGCTTATCGTTGTTGGGCGGAATATCCTGATTGCGCCTTAGTCACGCGGAGCGTTACTATGTCCCATGATCACGTCGTTTCGGTGCGCCGACACGCAAGCCCTCGCCGAGGGGCATCGGGTGCGGCGCTTCGTAAACATCGAGGCCGCAGCTCGGCGCAAGCTCCGACAGTTGGAGATTGCCGGCCGTCTTGACGATCTTCGGGTTCCACCTGGAAATCGCCTCGAAGCGCTTCGTGGAGATAGGACAGGCCAGTACAGCATTCGTATCAACGATCACTGGCGGATCTGCTTCCGCTGGACGCAGTCCAGAGCAGCGGACGTTGAGATCGTGGATTACCATTGATGGAGAAGTCGTCATGACGAAGCTCAAGCCCATCACCCCAGGAGAACTTCTCGCGGAGGAGTTTCTCAAGCCCATGGGCATCAGCCAATACCGCCTAGCCAAGGAAGTCGGCGTTCCTGCACAGCGGATCGGTGACATCGTCATGGGCAAGCGTGCGGTCACTGCCGATACGGACCTTCGGTTGTGCCGCTATCTGGGACTCTCCAATGGATATTGGCTGAGGGCGCAGGCCGCGCATGACACCGAGCTCGCAGTGCGCACACTCGGCACAGCCATCGCCAAGATCCGGCCGTGGAGCGCTTCCGACCAACAAGGCGTTGCAGCCGACGTCCCTGCCGCCCGGCCCTTGCGCAGGCGGACCGGGACCGCTGTACGGCAGAGCCGCGGCTGAACTGGTTTGTTGGGCATAGGTGGGGCTGTCCGCCCGCCGCGGTGCAGAAGCGCCGCGCTCAGCGCTTCTTCGCCCGTGGGTGCGCGGCGTCGTAGACCCGCGCCAAGTGCTGAAAATCGAGGTGGGTGTAAATCTGCGTGGTGGCGATGTCGGCGTGGCCGAGCATTTCCTGCACCGCGCGCAGGTTGCCGCTGGATTCGAGCAAGTGGCTGGCGCAGGAATGTCGCAGCAGATGCGGATGCACGCGCTTCCACACGCCCTGTTGCTGCGCCCAGTGCTTGAGCCTTGCCTGCACCGTGCGCGGCGCGATCGCCGCACCGTTGCGGCCGGTGAAGATCGGCTGCTCGCCGCTGCCACCGCTGTGTTCCCGCCAGGCCTTGAGTGCGGCCA
>JBGSKT010000071.1:0-2019 GCA_041741075.1 Lysobacterales bacterium | reverse complement strand
GCCGCGCCCAGCGCGCGCAGCTCGCGTGTCCGTGTTTCGGCCGACGACAGGTCGGCGCACACCTGGATCAGCGCCTCGCCAATGGCCGGGCCGCGTGCCAGGAAATCCACCTCCAGGCCATCGCGGGTCTTGACGTAAGCGACCTCGGCGCCGCGTCGGTCCAGCTCGTTCAGCACGACGGTCTCGAGGGCGTGCCCAAGATTGGAACGCGCGCTGGCATCAAAAGCCCTGATCAGGCCCGGGTCGGCGGGATAGAGCTTGCGCGGGTTGGAATTGCGCTGGCGCTCCGAGTCGGTGGCAAGCGTAACCGCGCTCAGCAGAAAGGCATCCTGCAAATGACCGAGCATGGCGTGTACAGCGTCCTTGGCCACGCCGTGGCCCTGCGCCTTCAGGTCCTGATGCAGTCGATGCGCGCTGAAGCTCCCGGCCGGGTTGCGCAGGCACTGCCGCACCAGCCAGCGCAACGCCGCCACCTGGGTCACGCCGTAGCGCTCCACCACATCGCGGAACAACACCGTGTCCACATAGCCCTGCAATACCTCGATGCCCAAGGTCGCGGTCACGCCCTGCACTTCGGGAAACCCGCCCACGACCAGGTATTCACGAAAGCGCTTCTCGACCAACGAACGCTCGGCCGGCGTCCAGCGCCGGGTTGCCTTGGTCGGCTCCTGGCCGCGGTGGCGCAGGAACTCACGAAAACTGAAAGGACGAATGACGGTGGCCATGCCGCGGCCGCGCAAGGAACTATGCACCTCGCGCGATAGCATCCGCGCCGACGAACCGGAGACCACGAACTCAACCTTCTCCGAGTCCATGACCCGGCGCACGATGCGATCCCAACCATCCACCAGTTGGATTTCGTCAAGAAACCAATACACCGTTTCGCGCCCGCGCAGCGCGGGGTAACGGCGGTAGTGCTCTTCCAGCAGCAAGCCAAGTTGTTCCAGTTCCAGGCCGGCCAGCCGGTCGTCGTCGAAGCTGAGATAGAACGCACGCTCGGCGGGCAATACCCTACGCCGTTCAGCGAGCAACTGTTGGAGATAGCAGGTCTTGCCGGCGCGGCGCATGCCGATCACCGCGTGGGTCTTTCCAGCAATCCCGGGCAATTCGGAATCGCGCCGGGTAAGCGTGGGCGCGGCCGACTCGGCCAAGGCAGCGTTCAATTTCTCGACCAGGACGGGGTGCAGGCTCATGCCGTCAAGCTAGATCGAATGTGTCCTTGCGTCAAGGATACATCATGGAAAATCGGGACTCATTGCAGGACCACAATATTGTCTGCTTTGGTCTGCAAAAGCCGGTCAAGCGCACGCTGTACGTCTACAGCGACGGCATCAAGAGCGAGCCGACCGCGATCCCGGCAAAGAAAATCAATCCGTATCTGACCGACGCGCCGGACGTGGTGTTGCAGCGACGCGGAAAACCGCTGTGCGACGTGCCGGCCATGGGGATTGGCAACAAGCCGACAAGCTGACAAGGCTGCCATCGGCATCCGGCAAACGCCCCGCCAAGCGGAAGGCAGCGCAGACATGAGCGGTGCCAGGTCAGGGTTGTGGCGGTGCCGGATTGGTCGGCTCCGGTGCTGCGCGCTTTGAGCCGACCTGCACCTCCGGTATGCGGGAGACGAGAATCGTAGGTCGGCTCAAACGCCGCAGGCGCGGAGCCGACACCGGCACCACCGGCCGGCCGTAGGGGCGACCCGCTGGGTCGCCCTTGGTTAGGCCGTAGGGGCGACCCGGCGGGTCGCCCTTGGTCAAGCGCCGCAGCCGCGGACCCGACACCGGCGGCATTGCGATCCAATTCGCCATCCGCCCGCGATCATCAAAACCGCGTCCGCACCAACCGCACCCGTTCCGGCGAAAGCCACAGCAAATACAGATTGCCGTAGTCGTCATCGCCGATCGGCGCCACCTTAGGCCCGCCGAGCGCAGCAATGATCGCCGGCACGGTATTGCTGTGCCCGACCACCAGCACCACATCAGCCGGCGCCGCGCGCACCGCCGCGGCCACCGCCTGCGCATG
>JBGSKT010000070.1:0-6423 GCA_041741075.1 Lysobacterales bacterium | reverse complement strand
TGCATTTCTTGGCAAAAGACCTTTGGAAGGAGAAAAACCCTGTTGGTCGAATGAATTTGGCTTTGCAGTTGGCGGATGCGGCGAGTACGCTGGCCAGGCTGGAAGTGGAGGAAGCACAAAAATTTCAACAAGAGTCGGCTTGGGCGGGCTGGCCACGAGCAACGCGCCGGCGGCCGATCTGATGCGGCTCGCGTTCGGCCGCGGCGGCGAACTGTTCATCGTCAGCGTGGTCGCGATCACCTCGATTTCGGTGATCAATTCATTGATGATCGCCGGCTCGCGCACGACCTATGCCGCCGCCCGCGACCTGCCGGCACTGGCCCGGATCGGCGTGTGGAACCGCGAACGCGGGGTGCCACCGGCGGCGCTGCTGGCGCAGGGTGGCTTCGCCCTGCTGCTGGTGCTGTTCGCCGCCGGGCATCGCGGCTTCGCCACCATGGTCGATTACCTGTCGCCGGTGTACTGGTTCTTCCTGATGCTGAGCGCGATCGCGCTGATCCGTCTGCGCCGTCTGGAACCCCTGGCCGCGCGGCCGTTCAAGGTGCCGCTGTATCCCTGGCTGCCGCTCGCCTTCGCTTTGAACTGCGCCTATGTGCTTTACGCCAGCCTGGCCTATGTCCGCACTGGCGCCGTGGTCGGCGTGGCGGTGTTGCTGTTCGGCGTTGGTTTGGCCTGGGTGCTGGAGAAGCGCGGCCGGGTCCGGAAGACGGAAGACAGATGACGGAAGACAGAACCTGTCTGCGTGAAACGTCCCGCCTTTCATCGGCACTCTCAAGCCGTTTAGAGCGGATTATCTGTCCGACGGTCGATTGCCGACTTCGGGCCAAGCCCGGCCTGTTGGTGATCCCGCAGCAGGGCCAGCCAGCGCTCAAAAAACACCGAAGGATCGCCGTGTGCCGCGATCTGCACCATGGTCATCAAGTCTGGCGATGCCGACTCCAGCCACCGTTGCAGAATGTTCTCGCATTCGCGCAGGTCGAAACCATGCTCCAACAGTGCGCACGCCCAGGTCATTCGCGCCGACCGTCCATTGCCATCGGTCAGGGGATGGATCAACAGGTGCATCAGGCCAGCGACGCCAACTCGCTCCGGGCTGGCCTGCGGAAGCGAGTGCAGTTGCCTGCGTGCCACCTCCAGTAGCTGGGGCACGTCTTTGGCCGTCGGCGTCGGCAGGCCCGCGATATGCACCTCGCGCGTGCGTGGTCGGCAAGCCTCGCTGCTATCACCGGCGAGACAGCGCCACAGTTCGGGCAATCGGCTCAGATTGGCAAACGCCCGCCGGCGCGCCGGATCGAGCAAGCTCGGAGCCAGCGTCATTGGTGGCGCGCCGTGCCGATGCGTATTGCCGCACCAGATCGTCCAGGTCAAGTCCCGGACTGCGGCGTCCTCGGCCGCGGCGTCCCTAGCGAAATCGCCGCGTCCATCTGTCCGTCGCAAGGCCCGGTCCAGTGGCGGCCCGGATGCGCTGGTGCTCATCGTGGATATTCGGGATACAGCTTCAGGAAGCGCTCGTATACCGGGTACCAGGGGTGGGGCGGTTCAGGCGCACGCACGACGCTGCAGTGAATGAACCTCGACGGATTTTTCCTATGTTTGTGGCGGTTTTCCGCTTCCCGGATGGCTTCGTTAGCGGAGTCGATGGCGATGGCCACCTCGAGCGCTGATCCAAAGTACAGTCTGGGTTCAGAAGCCCTGCTGCTGGCGAACATTCCATACAGGTTGTTCGCTCCCAAGGCCGAGGCGGTGGCGGCCAGAAACACCATCCGCTGGCCGTTCCGTTCCTCCTTGGGCTTGCGCAACTCTTCGTTCAGCAAGGCCCTGGTGGCGTACAGGGAACCGTCCGAATAGGAGTACTGGGATGCCAGATCCAGCCATTCCGGGTTGCCCCGTTGTCGCAGCACCGCAATCAAGGCGTTGGCCGCGCGCATATCGCAGTCGGGTCCGTCGAAGGCCTTCCGGCGCAGTTCGGCCTCGTCGGCCTCGGCCACCACCACCGCGGTCGGGAAGCGGTGCAGGTTCATCCAATACGCCATCGCCGGCGAAGTCGGGGTGTACTCGCGTTCTGCTTCTGGCAAGGCGTAATAGGCCTCCTCGGTGGTGACCAACTCCGGCTCGGCGGCGACTGGATTCGATGATGATGGCGGCGCAGTTTTCCGTTGCGGAACCGCTTGACTTCGCGCCGACGACTCGGCGGCGGGTGCCGCCGCCGATGGCGGGCTCTGCGATGTCGACGCCGGTACGTGGTCCTGATCGGCACTCCGGCCACCGGCCAGCACCGCCACCGCCAGAGCAACGACCGGCAATAGAACAATCAAATAGCGCTTTTTCATGCGTGTAAGCCGCCCCTTGCGGGGCGACCCCTCAAGGCGTAATACCGCAGTGGTTGTCATTGGACAGGGCGAGCAGGGCCGCGCAGCCGGCGCCGGCCTGGGCGTTTCGATACGCCGGCAGACCGAAGGTTTGCAGCGCGCCGAAGTAGATGATCGCCTGTCCGGTGCATTCAGTCACACGTTGCTGGGTATAGGCCCGTCGTTCGTCGGAAGTAAGGCCCTGCTCATTGGCTTCGCTATACCAAATGCCTGCTGAGCCCCTGCAAACCGCCGACATATCGTCGAGTAAACCTTGGTCGCATTCCTGCTTTGGCACACCAAGGCGCGTGTAGCACAGATCGTGCTGGCCGCACGCAGTGGTGAAGTTGACGTCCCCATTTCGGATGTAAGTGTTGGGCACCACCATGGTGGACCAACCCGATCCACAGCCATTGGGTTGCACTTCGCGCCGGGTATTCGCGCAGTTCTTGTCTTACCAAGCCGCCCGCACCACCGGGCATAGGGCCGCGGCCGGGGGTTGCGCGATGGGCGTTCCGCTGCCGTCTTGCCACTGCCAGTCAAACGATGTCTCGCCACCGCCGACAACGCCACCAACGCCGCCGCTGAAGAAACCACCTCCGCCTGGCAACTGGCCGACGACGGTAATGGGCGGACAGACGCCACCATTGCAGGATTGCGCAAAACTCGCATCGGCGCCTAGCGCGGCCGACGCAAACAGGGCGAACCGCAAGACGCTGCCCAAGGTGCGTTTCGAGTTCTGCCGCCGACTTTGGTCAATGATCTGGAAGACTGAAGCAAACCCAGGATGGACGCCGGGCGTGGCCGATTGCTGGCTATTTACGCGCTGTCCCAACAGCGCGGAGGGGGGGCATACACTTCTCCTTGAAAGATTTCTGATTGGCAAGGTAGTCTTTATGGTTTCCAATACGGCCGAGTCTTCCCCGTCACCGCGTCGGCCAGAAGCCGTCAACGGGTGTGGCAAACGTGTTGTGATAAACGGTGGGGAACTGTGGCCGAACGGAAAAGTAACAGTTGCCGTTCCCTATGTCCACCACTTTGTTGCAGTTTGCCACAACGACTGGTTCTGGTGAGGGCGGGAATTCAGATCGCAACACGGCCGTTCAAGGTGCCGCTGTATCCCTGGCTGCCGCTCGCCTTCGCTTTGAACTGCGCCTATGTGCTTTACGCCAGCCTGGCCTATGTCCGCACTGGCGCCGTGGTCGGCGTGGCGGTGTTGCTGTTCGGCGTTCGCCCACATCTTCCTGGACCAAGCCGAACCGCGAACTCCCGCTTGCTCGAGTATCTCCATCTGCAACAAAACGGTGTTGCCAGTGACGTGGTGGTGACATTGACGGCCCAGCATTCGTACCCGAGCAGACGGTAATGGGTCGACCCCTGGCAACTTCGCTACCCGAGCGCGCTTGCCGGGGGGGGGCTCGCTCGCCGGGATATTGGACCGATCCAGATGGTCCCGATGCCTGGCATTCCGGAACAGCCGGCGCTGGGTAAGTCTGCCACTGACCGCGCACCCTAGGCATCGCTTCACGGAGTTCTGATCATGCGAACACGATTCCTGCGTCACGCCTTGTTAAGCAGCCTGATTCTGTCGGGTCTTGCTGGTTGCGCCGACCGGCCGGCCAGCGGCGATGCTGCCGCTCCGAAGTCAAGGGCGAAGACATTGGCTGTGACAGCACCCGCCATACCCGTGTCCGAGTCGATCGATCCGAGCATCAGCAATTGCAATGTGACGCCACCCAACACGCCGGTGACGACTGCGTTGCTGACCAGTGGCACGCCATGCCAGCCAACGCTGGTCGCTCCGTTCGATCTGGACAATCTTCAGCACGGCTTCGACTACTATTCCTGGCTGACCTTCATCGCACTGAATGCCCCCAGCGAAGGTGTAGCGCCAGCGCCCGGCCCGGACGCCGATACGCAGTGGCAGCAGTGGCGCGAGGTATCCGATCTGATGTTGCCGGGCGGGGCGCAGCCGGGCCCGTGGGATGCACCACGCGTGGTACCCGATGCCTGCAAGGGCATCCCGCTGGTGGTCACCGAGACACCGGCCGGACGCAATTCGCAGCCTTACCAGAATCGTCGTGTCTGCGCCGGCAATACCAACTGCATTCCGATCTGCCCGATCCAGGCCAAGTACGACCCGAGTGTCACCTTGAACATGGCACTCGATACGGGAAATGTCACCCTGATGACACAAACGGTGGCATCAGAGATCATCGTCGACGCCAACAACCAGGTCAGTCAGATCAACTATATCCAGTACGCGGACAACCTCGGGCCGGCCACCGCCAAGGGCGCGGTCAGTGCCAAACGCTACGTGCTGGCGGCGCATGCGGTGGAGACGCCAAAACTCTGCCTGATGTCCAAGAACAATGGACTTACCGAGAAGGGTGTTGCCAACAGCAGCGGCCTGATGGGTCAGAACCTGATGGATCATCCGCTGTATCTCGCCTGGGCACAGGCCGCCGAGCCGGTGTTCGGCTTTCGTGGGCCATTGGCAACTTCGGGCATCGAGAGTATGCGCGACGGCGACTTTCGCAAAGACCGGGCCGCGTTCCGCATCGAGATTGGCAACGAGGGCTGGAACTTCGCGATCGGCGATCCCTGGACGACCACGCTCGACTTTATCAATGGCTGGAACAACAGCCAGCTCAACCCCAAGCCGCCGGCATCGACGGCACCGCAGGCGCTCTGGGGCACCGACCTGGTAGCGGCACTGAACGATGGCTTTTCGCGCCAGTTCCGTCTCGGCTTCCTGGTTGAGCAGTCGCCCGAAACCAGCAACTACGTAACCGTGTCGACCACCGAGTTCGATCATCTTGGCCTGCCGCGCCCGGAAATCGTCTATGACCTGTCCGATTACACCAAGGCAGGATTTGTTGCGGCCAAGAAGACCGCCGATGCCATCTTCGAAATGATGGGCGCGACCCAGTTCACCACCGAGCCCGATGCCAGTGATCCGGCCGCGTTCGAAGTCGAAATCGACGGCAAGACGCAACGTCTCAAATTTTTCGGGGCCGGACATATTGTCGGGACCTATCGGATGGGCACCACCTCCACCAACTCGGTGGTCGATGCCGATCAACGCAGTTGGGACCACAAGAATCTGTTCCTGGTCGGCAGCGGCAACTTTCCCACTGTCGCCACGGCCAATCCCACACTGACCATCGCGGCACTGGCACTGAAGGCGGCGCAAACCCTGCTGGATGATCTGGGCTGAGCAATTCCAAATGCAGCGATCGCCGGTGTGGTTGCTGCCGCCGCGGTTTTGGGTGATCCATTCCTTCGCGGGCTGCCAGCCCTCGTACTGCTGGCGTTGGTTGTGAGTGTGCGGGAGAGACGGAAAGTCGCGACGCGGCGGCCGAAGCGGTCGTTGCCAGGTGTGCGGGCATCGTGCCGGCTTCGACCGCCACCACCGGGCGTCGAGCGACTAAACTTGCGGCTCCCCGCCCGTCCGGAGTCCGCGCCATGAGTTTCATCCGCAGCATTGCATTCGGGGAAGCCAGCGGGCGCCTGCAGACCCTCTACCAGCGCATCGCCGAAGACGGCCGGCTGGACAACATCATCACCGTGCACGGACTGCGGCCGCACACGCTGGAGGGGCATCTGGCGCTGTACCGCGCGGCCCTGCACCACGGCGCCAATACCCTGCCGATGGTCTACCGCGAGGCGATCGGCGTGCTGGTCAGTCGGCTCAATGGCTGCGCCTATTGCGTCGCCCATCACTCGGTCGGGGTGTGCCGCCACGCGGCCGATGCGGCGCATGGCGAAGCGCTGTTGGCGGCGCTGGCCGGCGATCCGATCGGTTTTGCTTTCGATGCCCGCGAGCGGGCCGGTCTCGCCTATGCCCGCGCGCTCACGCTGGCGCCGGCCGGCATCAACGCTCTGATGATTGATGGCTTGCGTAGCGCCGGTTTCGATGACGGCGAGATCCTCGAGATCAACCAGATCGTCGGCTATTTCTGCTATGCCAACCGGGTCGTGCTCGGCCTCGGCGTGGTCTTGGAAACCGAGGGCATCGGGGTCGCCCACGATGCCTAGGCCGAACCCGCCCAGCCCGGCCCCGGGTCTGGCC
>JBGSKT010000069.1:0-1688 GCA_041741075.1 Lysobacterales bacterium | reverse complement strand
CGTGATGCGCAACAATCGGTCTGGTTCGCGTCCTCTTTCTGTCGCTTCGCTAGCCCAGTCGCGACGTGCCGTCGCTCCTACATTGTTCCGTTTTTCGGTGGCGTGGCGCTCGCTACTGCCGCATAATCGCCGACCCTTGCGAAACTGGAGTCAGCCGTGTTTCTGGAGCGATTGCCGCAATTCATCAGTCACCATCCGGTGCTGGTGGCCCTGTTCGTGCTGGTCCTGGTGATCCTGATCAAAAACGAGCTGGGCGGGATGGCGCGCGGGTTCAGCCAGATTTCGCCGGCGGCTCTGGTGCAGTTGATCAACCGTGACAATGCGCTGCTGATCGATGTCTCGCCGCGCGCCGAATTCGAAGCCGCGCATATCGCCGGGGCAAAACACCTCGAGCTGGCCCGGCTCGATCCGGAACAGCCGGAGCTGGCCCGGGTGCGCGATTTGCCAGTGGTGGTGAGCTGCCGCAATGGCAGCGCCGCGCGCGCGGTCTGCCAGCGACTGGTCAAGGCCGGATTCAGCCGCGTGCATTGTCTCGAACGCGGCATCGAGGGCTGGCTTGCGGCCGAACTGCCGGTGGTCAAAGGCAAGGCCTGAGCAGCACCGACTGCGGCGCGGGCTGGGTGGGAGCGACCGCCGCGTCGCGACTGCCAAGGCTGGCGCGCAACGCTAAAGCTCGGCGGACGAACAACACTTCACCCGCTTGCCCCGCTCGTGGGATAATGATCGGCCGTTCCCCCACCAGTTATCGTCCGGTCGCCAGCCGACCCCAGGAGTTTCCATGTCCGATCCGAATCCGAATATCCAGCCCAACGGCCTCGACCACGATGCCGAGGCCCAGGCCCAGACCCAGGCTGCGGTCCAGGTCACCGTCCAGAAGATTTATGTCAAGGACGCCTCGTTCGAAGCACCGAGTTCGCCGCACATCTTTCAAGAACAGGCGCAGCCGCAGATCCAGCTCAACCTCAACCAGAAGGTGAACCCACTCGCCGATGGCGTGTTCGAAGCCGTGCTCACGGTCACCGTCACCTGCAAGATCTCCGACAAGACCGCTTATCTGGCCGAAGTCCACCAGGCCGGCATTTTCACCCTGAACGGGGTCGAAGCCAACATGCAGCACGCCGTGCTCGGCACCTTCTGCCCGAACACCCTGTTCCCGTATGCCCGTCAGGCCATTTCCGACCAGATCCTGGCCGGCGGCTTTCCGCCCCTGTTCCTGCAGCCGATCAATTTCGAGCAGCTCTATGTCGACCAGATGCGGCGGCGAGCTGCCGAAGCCGAATCGACGCAGGCGACCCCACCAACGGTCTGAGCGCGGACGGAAGACCGTCGCTGCGGCATGTAACCGTGCCGCATCGTTGCTCAGACTAGGCTCGGATCATGGCCATGGCTGAATCTGCCATAGCGGTATTGGGTGCCGGTTCCTGGGGCAGCGCGCTGGCCATGGTGCTGGCCAGGCACGGGGTGCCGGCTGCACTGTGGGGGCGCGATCGTGCGGCGATTGGCCTGATGCAGTCAACCCGTTGCAATGTCCGCTACTTGCCGGAATTTCGATTTCCAGAGTCGCTCGCGCTCAGCGCCGATCTCGGCGCGGTGCTCGGCTCTGCGCGGTACTGGCTGATCGTCACGCCGAGCCATGCCTTCGGCGCCCTGCTCGGCGAGGCGCTGGCCCTGGCTCCGGCCGCGCCGCT
>JBGSKT010000068.1:0-4473 GCA_041741075.1 Lysobacterales bacterium | reverse complement strand
CCGGCGTCGGCCAGTCGGCGCCAGCGCGGCGACGCCAGCAGTTCGCGGTAGGCGTGGTAGCTGCGTCCGCAGATCGCGATGCCGAGCTGGTTGTGCAGGTCTGGCGGCACGTGATCCTTGACCGCGACATCCCAGCGGCTGACGAAGAGCGAGGCGACCGAGGCGATCGCCGGGTCGAGACCGGCTTCGAGGCGCCGCTCGATGGCGCGCATATAGGCCTCTGCGGCGGCCAGGTAGTGCTCGCGCGAAAACAGCAGGGTGACGTTGATCGGTACGCCGTTGTAGATCGACTCCTCGATGGCGGGAATACCAGCGGGGGTGCCGGGAATCTTCACCAGCAGGTTCGAACGGGCCGCCTGGTGGTGGATATCCAGGGCCGCCTCGATGCTGCCCTGGGTATCGTAAGCGAGCAGTGGCGACACTTCCATCGACACCCAGCCATCCAGGCGATCGCTGGCCTCGTGGATCGGCAGGAACAGGTCGGCGGCGCGGCGCAGGTCTGCGAGCGCCAGTTCGATGAACAGTGCCTCTCCGGATTTGCCGGCGGCCGACTTCGCACGGATGTCGGCGTCGTAGCTGGCGCTGCCGGCGATGGCGCTGTCGAAAATGCTCGGGTTCGAGGTCAGTCCGGTGATCGAAAGCTGCCCGATATAGCCGGCCAGGGTGCCCTGGTCGAGCAGGTCGCGGGTGATGTTGTCCAGCCATAGGCGCTGGCCGAGCTCGTGCAAGCGGCGGGTGGCTTTCATGGCTGCTCCAGGACCGCGCTGGCGTTTGATTGCTGCCGCAGCCTGCCGGCGACCGGAGCGGCGCCGGCAATGCCGAAGTCGGCCAGCTCGAACGCGCACAGGTCACTGATGTGCTCGATCGTCAGATCCGGCGCCGGATCGGTGGCCAGACTGACGCTGGCGTAGTGGCCCTGGCGCACCAGCACGGTACGCAGGCGATCGCCCAGCACGCGCTTCATCGCCGCCAGCAGCGGCGGCTTATCGTCGATCATCACGTAGTGGCGCGCCGGGAAGCGGCGCTGGATCAGATCCAGCCGGCGTTCCTTGTGCAGGGTGATCAGCACCCGGCCGGCGACCGCCGCCCAGATTCCGGAACGCTGGACCTTGCGCGGCTGGAAGACGATGTCGCCGTCGGACACGATCGCCGTGGTGCCGAGCGTGTCGAGGTGGGCGAGTGCAACCAGCGCCTGCGGGTAGACGCGCTCGGCGAATGGGTAGTCGAGCAGAAAGGCCGACATGCCGAGCAACGCCGGCTCGTCGTTGCCGCCGACCCGGAATGCCTGCAGGGCGCCCAGGTAATCGGCGTAGCCGAAGCGCTCGCGCAAGCTGGCGTAGATCGTCCAGTAGCGATTGCACTCGGGCTTGCCGAAGTCGTGGTCGAGCCGGGCGCTGAGCTCGGCCGCAAAACGATCATTGTCGAGCAGGGTGTTGTCTACGTCGAGCAGAAACACTACCGCAGATTGCATCAACATGGCGATTGTTCCTCTGGTTGTGGAGCGTGCCAGCTGCCGTGGCTGGAGACGATTTGTGCGGCCGTGCCCGGACCCCAACTGCCAGACTGGTAGAGCTGCACCGGCGTGCCGTCGGCAAGTGCTGGTTCGATCACCCGCCACGCGGCTTCGACGCTGTCGTCGCGGGTGAACAGGGCCGGATCGCCGCGCAACGCGTCGCGCAGCAGGCGTTCGTAGGGCAGTTGTTCGCTGGCCGGCTGGTGGCGGACGATCAGTTCCACCGGCTCGCCGTGCATGGCCTCGCCGTGCCGCTTGACCCGCGCACCCAGTGCGATGGTCACCTCGGGGCTGAGTCGGAAGCGGAAATAGTTGGACGTGGCCGGGCTGATCCGGTCGAAGATCGCCAGCGGCGGACATTTCATGTTGACCCGGACTTCGGTGGCGGTAATCGGCAGGGACTTGCCGGCACGGATGTAAAACGGCACGCCACTCCAGCGCCAGGTGTCGATGTGCAGGCACAGCGCGACGAAGGTTTCGACTTCGGAATCCGCGGCGACGCCTTGCTCGTTGCGGTAGCCACGATACTGGCCGCGCACCACGCAGCTCGGGTCGAGCGGCCGCATGGCGCGGAACAGACGCAGCTTCTCGGCACGCACGAATTCGGTATCGCGCCCAGCCGGCGCATCCATCGCCAGCATGGCGATCACTTGCAGCATGTGGTTTTGCACCACGTCGCGCAGGGTGCCGACTTCCTCGAAGAACGCGCCGCGGCCCTGCACGTCGAATTCCTCGGCCATGGTGATCTGCACGCTGTCGATGTAGTTGCGGTTCCAGACCGGTTCGAGGAAGGCGTTGGCGAAGCGGAAATACAAAAGGTTCTGCACCGCATCCTTGCCGAGGTAGTGGTCGATGCGGAATACCGCCGATTCGTCGAAGACTGCATGCAGGGTACGGTTCAGCTTCTTGGCCGAGGCGAGGTCGCGACCGAACGGCTTTTCGACGATGATGCGCGCCCCTTTGGCGCAGCCGGACTGGTCCAGGCCGTGCACCACGGCGCCAAAGGTGCCGGGCGGAATCGCCAGGTAATGCAGCGGGTGGGCGGCCTCGCCCAGGTCCTGTTTCAACTGGCGGTAGGTTTCCGGATCGGCGTAGTCGCCGCCGACATACTGCAATTGCGCAGACAGTTTGGCGAACGCCTTGGCGTCGATATCGCCATGCTGCTTGATGCTGGCGTGCGCGCGCTGGCGCAGTTTCTCCAGGGTCCAGTCGGGGCGGGCCATGCCGATGATTGGCAGGTCGAGCTCGCCGGCACGGATCAGTGCGTGCAGCGCCGGGAAGATCTTCTTGTAGGCAAGATCGCCGGTGGCGCCGAAGAACACCAGGGCATCGGAGGCGGTTTTGCTCACGCTGTTGATCCTTTTGTCGGAGTGTCGCCGACGCTGTCGGCAGGTCGGATGTGGATTTCTACCCGGTGTTCGCGATGGTCGTCGATCATGACGATTCCGCCATCGGGCTGATCGACGCCGTCGAGCGTGGTGCGGATGGCGCCCCCGCCGCCGGCGTCTCCGGTCTGCACGACATGGATGTGGTAGACCGATTCGCCATAGCGGTAGTCGAGCGCGTAGCCAGGCCAGTCGGGCGGTACGCAGGGCGCGATGCGCAAGCGGTCGGCCTCGCGCTGCAGCCCGAGCAGCGATTCCAGGATCAGCCGGTACAACCAACCGGCCGAGCCGGTGTACCAGGTCCAGCCACCGCGACTGGTGTGCGGGTGGACGCCGTACACGTCCGCCGCCAGCACATAGGGTTCGACCTTGTAAATGGCGACCGCGCCCGCGTCCAGGGCATGGTTGACCGGGTTGATCAGGGCCAGCAACTCCCAGGCGCGACGCTGGTCGCCGAGAGCGGCAAAGGCCATCGTCGCCCACACCGCGGCGTGCGTGTACTGGCCGCCGTTCTCGCGCACGCCGGGGAGGTAGCCCTTGATGTAGCCGGGATTCATCGGCGAACGGTCGAACGGCGGTTCCAGCAACTGGATCAGGCCATCCCGACGCCGTACCAGATGCTGATCCAGCGCCTGCATCGCCAGACGCGAGCGCTCGCGATCGCCGGCACCGGACAGGACCGACCAGCTCTGGGCGATCGAATCGATGCGGCATTCGTCGTTGTCGGCCGAGCCGAGCGGCGTGCCGTCGTCGAACCAGGCGCGTCGATACCAGTCACCGTCCCAGGCGTGCTGCTCGATGTTCTGGCGCAGCGTAGCCGCCGCCGACTCGCAGCGCTCGGCAAAGTCGGCGTCCTGGTGCCGGCGCGCCAGCGGCACGAAGCTTCGCAGCACCTGATACAGAAAAAATGCCAGCCACACGCTCTCGCCCTTGCCGTGGATACCGACCAGGTTCATGCCGTCGTTCCAGTCGCCCGAACCCATCAGCGGCAGGCCGTGCTCGCCGAAGCGCAGGCCGTGTTGGATCGCCTGCACGCAGTGCTGATAGAGGCTGCCCGAGTGGTCGGCGAGACCGGGCTGGTCGTAGTACGACTCTTGTTCGGCTGCGAGTGCACGACCGGCCAGGTAGGGCACATTCTGTTCGAGCACCCCGTAGTCGCCGCTGCTCGATACGTAGCGGCAGGTGGCCAGTGGCAACCACAGATAATCATCCGAGATGCGCGTGCGCACGCCGCGGCCGGAGGGTGGATGCCACCAGTGCTGCGCATCGCCTTCGGGAAATTGACGGGCCGCCGAGCGCAGCAGATGCGCGCGCACCAGGGCCGGCTGGGCGTGCACCAGCGCCATCACATCCTGCAGCTGATCGCGGAAGCCGAACGCGCCGCCCGACTGATAAAAACCGCTGCGTGCCCACAGTCGGCAGGCCAGCGTCTGATACAGCAGCCAGCCATTGGCCAGCACATTCAGCGCCGGGTCCGGTGTTTGCACCTGCACGCTGCCGAGCGTGCGTTGCCAGTAATCCTGCACCCCGGCCAGCGCGGCGTGGGCAGCCTCGGTGCCGCGCGTGGCGTGCACC
>JBGSKT010000067.1:0-3992 GCA_041741075.1 Lysobacterales bacterium | reverse complement strand
GAGAAGGGAGAAGGGAGAAGGGAGAAGGGAGAAGGGAGAAGGGAGAAGGGAGAAGGGAGAAGGGAGAAGGGAGAAGGGAGAAGGGAGAAGGGAGAAGGGAGAAGGGAGAAGGGAGAAGCAAGACAGAGCAACTGCGGTTGCTTTGGTACTTCTGTCCTCTGAACGCCGTCGCTCCCACCAATGCTACCCGCCCATCGTCTCCCGTCTCCCGTCCCCCGTTTCCTGAAGCAGTCAATTCCAGGTGAATTGCTTACCCGCGATGGTAAACCTCGCTATCCTTCCATACTGGCAGAGCGGCTCCCGGGGGTTCAGGGTATGGCGGCGAAATTTACCCATGGCGGGAGCGATACTGCCGATCTGGTGGCGCTTGAGTCGAATCTGGTCGCGATGCGCTGGTGCGCGGTGCTGGGCCAGGGCGTGGTGCTGTGGCTGGCGGCGCGCTATTGGGACATGCCGCAGATCTATACGCCGCTGTGGCTGGGCGTGCAGTTGCTGGCGCTGTTCAATGTTCTGCTGATCCTGCGCCAGCGGCTGGCGCCAGCCTCGGTCAACCGGGTGAGTCTGGGGTTGGTGGTGGATCTGCTCGGCTGTGCCTGGATGGTGTTCTGGACTGGTGGCACGGCCAATCCGTTCATCACCCTGTTGTTGCTGCCAGTGGCGCTGACCGCGAGCGTGATGCCGCCGTGGCGGGTGATCGCGTTTGCGGCGGTATCGCTAGCGCTGTATGCCGTGCTGGTCACCCTCGCGCGCCCGTTGCCGGATTTCCCCGGCAGCGATCCGTTGGCGATGCACGAGGCCGGCACCTGGCTGACTTTTGTGCTCGCGCTCATCTTGCTGACTACCTTTGCGCTGCGCCTGGCCACGCGACTCAAACGCCAGCGCGCGGTGCTCTCGGTGATCGCCGAACGCGAACAGCGCCAGCGCACCCTGCTGTCGCTGGCCCTGCAGGCAGCCGGCACCGCGCACGAGATCAATACCCCACTGGCGACCATGGCCACCCTGGTCGACGAGCTCCGCCACGGCAACCAGCAAGACCCCGCATTGCGCGAGGATCTGCAACTGCTGGCGCAGCAGATCGAGCATTGCCGGGATTCGATAGCGGCGCTGAAATCCAGCGTGCGTGGGGAAAGCCAGCCAGCGATGGCGATGGACCAATGGTTGCGGCAACTGGTGTCGCGCTGGTGCATTATCCGGCCCGAGGCGCGCATCGAGTTCGTGATCGACCCGGCCGCGCAGTCGGTGCTGCTGGTGCCGGAACTGTCGTTGACCCAGACCATCCTCAATCTTCTGGACAATGCCCTGGACGCGACCCGCGAGGCCGACAGCAACCGCCTGCAATTGTTTGTCCACTCGCGCAATGGGGGACTCGATTTCGATGTGCGTGACTTCGGTGCCGGTTTCGAAGGCCAGGAGTCGCTGGCTGACAGTCGCAAACCCGGTGGCCTTGGACTTGGCCTGCTGCTGTCCCGGACCTGTGTCGAGGCGATGGGTGGGAGCCTCAGTATCCGACGCGCAGTCGAGGGCGGCAGCATCGCCAGCCTGCGTATTCCCGGTTCGGCTCTGCGTGGGGTGACCACATGAACCAGCGCTCGCTGTTGTTGATCGACGATGACCAGGCCTATTGCCAGGTGATGCAGCGGGCCCTGGTGCGTCGCGGCTTCGAAGTGGTCAGCGCCTGCTCGGGCGCAGACGCGCTGCGGGTGGCGGCTTCACGCAGTTTCGACGGGGTGATTCTGGACCTGCGCCTGGGCGAGGACAGCGGCTTGCAGCTGTTGGCCGGGCTGCGCCAGCAGCAACCCGCTGCACGGATTCTGCTGCTGACCGGCTACGCCAGCATCGCCACCGCGGTCGAGGCGATCCAGCGTGGCGCCGACCAGTACCTGCCCAAGCCGGCCCAGGTCGATGAGATTCTCGCCTACCTGTTCGGCAGCGTGGCCGTGCCGGCGCTGCCGACCACACCCTCGCACCCGCGGCGGCTGGAGTGGGAGCACTTGCAGCGGGTGATGGTCGAATACCACGGCAATGTTTCTGCGGCGGCGCGGGCACTCGGCATGCACCGGCGTACCCTGCAACGCAAGCTCGCGCGCCTGCCCCCGGAAGAAGGGGCCGGCGCCCGCCGCGCGTCGCTACTGGAAAAGGCATTCTGATGCGGCTGTTCCGGCGGGTCCGCTTGCGCGGGGCGGGTGCTGCTGCCAAAGCTGGGCGCTCGCACGGGCGAGCAACGAGATGAGCGTCCTGCGCACGCCGGACCAGCGGTTCGCGGATTTGCCGGGCTATCCGTTCGCGCCGCATTATCTGGAAGTGCCGGGGATCACCGTGCCCGGTTCCCTGCGTATGCATTATCTGGATGAAGGCCCGGCCACCGCCGCGCCGGTGCTGCTGCTGCACGGCGAGCCTTCGTGGTCTTACCTCTACCGGCGCATGATTCCGCCCCTGGTTGCGGCTGGGCATCGGGTGCTGGCGCCGGACCTGATCGGCTTTGGTCGTTCCGACAAGCCCAGCGAGCGCAGCCACTACAGCTATCAGGCGCATATGGACTGGCTGCACGCCTGGCTGGGGGCGCTGACACTCGACCGGATTACCCTGGTTTGTCAGGACTGGGGCGGGTTGCTCGGGCTGCGCCTGCTGGCCGAAGCCCCGCAACGCTTTGCCCGGGTGGTGGCGGCCAATACCTTTCTGCCGACCGGCGATCAGGCGCCCGGGCCGGCGTTTCTGGCCTGGCAGAAATATTCCCAGGAAACCCCGCAGTTGCCGGTCGGTCGCATCGTTGCCGGCGGCTGCAGCAAAGCACTCGGGGCCGCGGTGCAGGCGGCCTACGATGCGCCGTTTCCGGATGAAACCTACCAGGCCGGCGCACGCGCCTTTCCGATGCTGGTACCGATCCGCCCAGACGACCCGGCCGCTGCTGCCAACCGCCGCGCCTGGCAGGTGTTACGCGAACTGCGGCTGCCGTTTCTTACCGCGTTCAGCGATGGCGATCCGATCACCGCAGGCGCCGATCGAGTCTTCCAGCAACGGGTGCCGGGCGCGGCCGGCCAGGCCCATGTCACGATCCACGGCGGCGGCCATTTCCTGCAGGAAGATTGTGGCGAGCAACTGGCCGCAGTGGTCGGCGATTTCATCGTGGCCAGCGGGGCTTGACCGGCGACCTGATTGCGGCCGACCGCGCCGCCCGGGTCGTCGTTGTTGCCGTGCTCGGCCGGCTCGCCGGAACCCGGTGTCGGCCGGGTTCAAATTGGGCGACAATGGCGCATGACCGACCCTACCGCCATCATCGCTGCCACCCGCAACTGGCTGGAACGCGCAGTCATTGGCCTCAATCTCTGTCCATTCGCCAAGGCGGTCCACGTCCGCGGCCAGATTCGCTATGTAGTCAGCACGGCTGCCAGCGAAGACGAATTGCTGGCCGATCTGCTGCACGAACTGGAATATCTTTACGACGCCGATCCGGAGCAGGTCGAGACCACCCTGCTGATCCATCCGCAGGTGCTGAACGACTTCCTCGATTACAACGATTTCCTGGAGGTGGCCGATGCCGCCGTGTCCGAGCTCGACCTGGACGGCGAGGTCCAGGTGGCGAGCTTCCATCCCGACTATCAGTTTGCCGATAGCCCGGGCGATGACATCGCCAACTACAGCAATCGCGCGCCGTTTCCGACCCTGCATCTGCTGCGCGAATCCAGTGTCGCCCGCGCCGTCGCCGCGTTCCCCGATGCGGCGCATATCTATCAGCGCAATATCGACACCCTGCGCGCCCTCGGCCATGCCGGCTGGGTGAGGGCGTGCGCTTTGCCGATGCCCCCAGTCATCGGCTGAGCGGCCGAAGGACGCGCAGGGGTGAAGCGCAGCGCTTGCGACATGCGCTGAAACGCATGTCGCGCTGCGCTGAACGACGCGCATGGATGCGCGGCTGGACCGCTGCACCAGGGACGGTTCGAAAACAGCACGCTGCCCTTGCGAGCCGCGCATCGCGCCACACGCGACCCCTGGCC
>JBGSKT010000066.1:0-2347 GCA_041741075.1 Lysobacterales bacterium | reverse complement strand
GGCGGCGCGCGCGCGTCTGATCGAAGAGGTCGCCGACCGCCTCGAGGCGGCGCTGCCCGAGTTCGTGGCGCTGTGTACGCGCGAAGCCGGCAAGACCATCAGCGACGGTATCGCCGAGCTGCGCGAGGCGGTGGATTTCTGCCGTTACTACGCGGTCGAAGCGCGGCGCTTGATGGGCGCGCCGCAGGTGTTGCCGGGCCCGACCGGCGAATCCAACCAGTTGTCGCTGCACGGCCGTGGCGTGTTCGTTTGCATCAGCCCGTGGAATTTCCCGCTGGCCATTTTCATCGGCCAGATCAGTGCCGCCCTGGTCGCCGGCAATTGTGTGCTGGCCAAGCCCGCCGAGCAGACCAACCTGATCGCCTATGCCGCGGTCAAGCTGATGCACGCCGCCGGCATTCCGGAGGCGGTGCTGCAATTGCTGCCAGGTACCGGCGCCAGTATCGGTGGCTTGCTGACCAGTGACCCGCGCGTGGTCGGCGTGGTCTTTACCGGCTCGACCGAAACCGCGCGCCAGATTAACCGCAGCCTGGCCGCGCGCGATGCCGCACTGCCGGTACTGATCGCCGAAACCGGCGGACAGAACGCGCTGATCGCGGATTCCTCGGCGCTGCCGGAACAGGTGGTCAAGGACGCGATCGCCTCGGCCTTCGGCTCGGCCGGTCAGCGCTGTTCCGCGGCGCGGGTACTGTTCGTGCAGCAGGATATTGCCGACAAGGTGATCGCCATGCTGGCCGGTGCCATGGACGAAATCGCGGTCGGCGATCCGGGGCTGCTGGCCACCGATGTTGGCCCGGTGATCGACGAGCGCGCACGCGGCCTGCTCGAACAGCATGCTGTGCGCATGAGCCGTGAGGCGCGGCTGATCAAGCAGGTCGCGCTCGATCCGCTGCAATGCGGCAACGGCAGCTTCTTCGCGCCGCGTGCCTACGAGATTCCCGCACTCGGTGTGCTCACTCGGGAGGTTTTCGGGCCGGTGCTGCATGTGCAGCGTTTCGCCGCCCGCGATCTGGATGCGGTGATCGCCGCGATCAACGCGACCGGCTATGGCCTGACGCTGGGCATCCACAGCCGCATCGACGCCACCATCGAGCGGATCAGCCAGGGTGTGCACGCCGGTAATTGCTACGTCAATCGCAACATGATCGGGGCGGTGGTCGGCGTGCAGCCGTTTGGTGGCGAGGGTCTGTCCGGTACCGGGCCCAAGGCTGGCGGCCCGCACTATCTGCTGCGCTTCGTCAGCGAACGCACGCTGACCGTCAACACCACCGCGTCCGGTGGCAATGCCAGCCTGCTGACCCTGGCCGACTGATCAGCCGTTGCGCAGTCGCCGCACGATCGCCGGTCGCGACAGAAACGCGAACGCCGCCCCGGACAGGAAGCCGACCACGTGCACCGGCCAGGCCAGCGCACCACTGAGCGGGCCGACCACCACGAACAGCACCTGGATCAGGATCCAGACGCCGATCAGGATGCCGGCCGGCATGCGCACGAACTCGACGAACACGCCGAGCGGGATCACGATGCCCAACCGCGCGCGCGGAAACAGCGTGATGTAGGCGCCGACGATCGCCGACACCGCGCCGCTGGAACCGACGATCGGCACCGACAGGTTGGAATAGAAACCGGCGCCGGCAAAATTGGCCAGGGCGCCGCACAGCAGGAACAGCACCAGCAGCGGTAATGACCCGAGCGCGCGTTCGGCGGCGCTGCCGAAGATCAGCAGGAACACCATGTTGCCGAGCAGATGCGGCCAATCAGCGTGCAGGAACAGGGCGCTGAACAGGCAGGCGAGCTGCTCGATGCCATCGACGCCGGGACGCTGCAGGGCGGCGACCATGCGGCTCGGCACGGTGCCGTAGTGCTGGAGCATGGTCGCGATTCCGGCCGGATCGAACCGGTGCAGCAGGATGAACAGCAGGGTGCAGCCGCCGACCAGCACGAAGGTGGCCAGCGGCCGGATCGGACGGTGGCGGGTTTCAACACGGACGAACATGCTTCAGCCACCTGGCCGCGGCAACAAGAAACGCAGATCGCGGTATTCGATGATCACGCCCTCGGGCACGATTTCGCGTGCCCACAGCAGTTGCCCGATCGGGTCGCCCTCGTTCAGGCGACGACCATCGATGATGGCGAAGCGACGGGCGACGTCGCGGTGATAGACGTGCATGCTCATCTTGAGCTCGGGCAGACCCTGACGTTGACTCAGACTCAGGTCGTAGATCAACGGGACCCCGCGCGTGGACGGGGAGGACGCGATCACCGGCGCGGTCGCAGTGAGTGATCCGACGCCAGCGGGCGCCGGCGTCAAGGCCGCACTCGACGCAGCGGCTGGCGCCGTGTCGGC
>JBGSKT010000065.1:0-4055 GCA_041741075.1 Lysobacterales bacterium | reverse complement strand
CGCCGCTGCCCTGCGCCGACAGCAGGCGAGTGGCGTGCCGCGGCAGTTGCTCGGCCTGGTGCTGGACGACAAGGGCGTGCTGCGCCACGGCCAGAAGGTACTGAGCGCGGCCGGCGCGGGCGAGATACTGTCCGGCACTTTTTCACCGACCATCGGCAAGTCGATCGCTTTCGCCCGCGTCCCGAGCGCGGCCACTGATGGGCTCAGCGTCGATCTGCGCGGACGCGAGGTGCCGGTGCGCGTGGTCCGCTATCCGTTCGTGCGCGACGGCAAGGTCGCTGCCGGCATCTGAGAGCCTGAGAAGAAATCCCCATGCCTGCTGCGGCTGTCCCTGAGCGCGCCCAGCTTCGTTGCGGGGGCCCCGAAAATCGCTTACGTAGGCCAGCTACGCGCGCGATTTTCTGCACCCCGCGCCTCGCCGGACACGCTCAGGACCAGCCTCGCGACTGCAGGGGATTCCTTCTCAGGCTCTGACACCAAGCCGCCCGGCGCTCGGCTACAATTGGCGCCAGCAATCATCCCACTGACCTTCCTGACAGCGAGCCAGCCATGAGCGAGATTCCCGGCGATCTGAAGTTTCTGAAATCCCATGAGTGGGCGCGTCTCGAAGACGACGGCACGGTCACCGTCGGCATCTCCGACCATGCCCAGGCCCAGCTCGGCGATCTGGTCTACGTCGAACTACCCGCGGTCGGCGATCACCTGGATGCCGGCGCTGCCGCCGCCGTGGTCGAGTCGGTCAAGGCTGCGTCGGATGTCTACAGTCCGGTATCCGGCACCGTGCTCAAGGTAAACGAAGTGCTGTCCGACAAACCCGAGACGATCAACGAAGACGCCTGGGGCGAAGGCTGGATCTACGTGCTCAAGCCGAGCGCGGTCAGCGAGTTCGACGAACTGCTGTCGCCGGACGATTACGCCGAGCAGATGGAAAACGAAGACCACTGAGCGCCGCCGGCAGCGCCAGGTCGCGCCGCCGCAGCACACCCGTAAGCGTCTTGCACGAAGCGGTCGCCACGGCCGCGGGAGCCAGTCATGCCGTTCGTACCGCACACCGAGACCGATGTCGCCGAGATGCTCCGTGCGATCGGCGTAGCCAGCATCGAGCAGTTGTTCGACGAAATTCCCGCGCAACTCAGGATCGGCGAGCTGGCCGGGGTGCCGGCCGGATTGAACGAAATGGAAGTCAGCCGGCTGATGCACCAGCGCGCCGCCGACGATGGCACGCCGATCTGTTTCGCCGGCGCCGGCGCCTACGACCACCACATTCCTGCGGCGGTTTGGGCGATCACCAGCCGCGGCGAGTTCTACTCGGCCTATACCCCGTACCAGGCCGAAGCCAGCCAGGGCACCCTGCAGTTGATCTATGAATACCAGACCGCGATGACCCGGTTGACCGGCATGGCGGTGTCCAATGCCTCGATGTACGACGGCGCCAGCGCGTTGGCCGAAGCGGTGCTGATGGCCGAGCGCTCACGCAAGAAAGGCGGCACCCGCCGCGTGCTGGTGCCGACTTCGGTGCACCCCGGCTATCGCAAGGTGTTGCAGAGCCTGGTCAGCCCACAGCAGATCGAAGTCATCGCAGTCGACTTCGCGCGGCCCAGCGGCCGGGTCGATGCCGCCCACCTCGCCGGCCTCGATCTGGCCGAGTTCACCGCCTTGGTGATCCCGCAACCAAATTATTTCGGCGTGCTCGAAGACGTTGACGCGCTGACTGACTGGGCGCATGCCCGCGGCGCCCTGGTGATCGCCGTGGTCAACCCGATGACGCTCGCGGTACTCAAGCCACCGGGCAGTTGGGGCGAGCACGGTGCCGATATCGTCTGCGGCGATGGCCAGCCACTCGGTATTCCGATGTCCTCGGGCGGGCCCTACTTCGGTTTTCTGTGCTGTCAGCAGGAACTGCTGCGCAATCTGCCCGGCCGGATCGTCGGTCGCACCACCGACCTGGATGGCAAGGTCGGATTTGCGCTCACCCTGCAGGCGCGCGAACAACATATCCGCCGCGCCAAGGCGACTTCCAACATCTGCACCAACCAGGGACTGCTGGTCACCGCCGCCACCATCTACCTGGCCATGCTCGGTTCGGAAGGATTGCAGCGGGTCGCGCGACGTTCGCTGGCCAACGCCCGTGCGCTGCGCGACGCCCTGTGCGCGATCCCCGGAGTGACGCCGCTGTTCGCCGCCAGCGGCTTCCATGAGTTCGCGCTGTCCCTGCCTTTGCCGGCACGCAATCTGATCGAACAAATGATCGAAGACGGCTTTCTGGCCGGTGTCGCATTGGCTGCCGACTATCCAGAACTTGGCGATGCCTTGCTGGTATGCGCGACCGAATCACGCACCGCAGACGACATCGAACGATTCGTCGCGGCGGTTCGAACACGACTCGCGGCATGAACCCGACCGAAGCGCCGAAAAACTTTTTCGTCGATAGATCAACAAATCTGTTGACAGTCAACGTTGCACGAATTAGTTTTGCGCCGAACGTGGTAGCCACAAAAACGCAATGAGCGTCAAGGCGCCACAAACGGTACTGATCGAACCGGAACATTCCACCTCGGTGACGATTGAAGTTTGAATTTCCACGCACCATCCGTTCCAGGTTTTTTGCAAGCCCCGTCGTTGCTGGTCACAGCGTCGGTCGATTCGAGCCAACAACGCCGGCTTTCTGGCAGTAGGCAGGCGGTTCGTGCAACACCGGTTTTTACCGGGCAATTCACTGCCAACCACAACAGGAGTACATAACCATGAAAGCAGCAACCACCAAGAAAGCAGCACCGAAGAAAGCGGTAACCAAGAAGAAAGCCACGGCCAAAGCCGCCGCCAAGCCGGCCGCCAAGAAGGCCGCCAAGCCAGCAGCGAAGAAGCCAGCCACCAAGAAAGCCGTAGCCAAGAAGGCACCTGCGAAGAAAGTAGCCGCCAAGAAGGCTCCGGCCAAGAAGGCCGCTGCCAAGAAAGCCCCAGCGAAGAAAGCTGCGGCCAAGAAAGCACCAGCGAAGAAGGCTGCGGCCAAGAAAGCTCCAGCCAAGAAAAAGTGATCGACTGATCGGTCAAAGTCGAAACAGGTCACCAACCACCGCATGGCTGCCCGGCGTGCGGTGGTTTTTTTTGCCTGCTCGCAGCCCACAAAACAATAGTTGACACAACCCGGCCGACACGCCAATGGCGGTGCTGGAGGATCGCCCGATCAGCCGGCCGTGCCCGGCCGACACGACTCAGGAAACATCGGCGCGGCCGCAGACGCCGGCCAATGTGCGCTGGGGTTGACCTGCTTGCCCGCCGCACCCACCGGGCGGAGCAGCCGCTGTGCGAGTCCTTTGCGCAACGAAACCAAGGCACCGACGCAGCCGCGCGTTTGCGCTGGAGTGAACCCGGCGCCCAATCATGTCTATAATCCGGTCAGGCTCGCCGCATGGCCGGCTGCGTTGAAAACGGGAATCCATCGTTCCAGGCAGAGGGGTAGTTGACATGTTTGATTCACGAAACCGCCGCAATGGGGACGGCAGTCTCTGGCAGCACGCCCGCACCGGCCTGCTAACCTTCTTGCTGCTCGCTCTGGTCGCCTGCGGCGAGAAGGAAGCGGCCAAGCCGGCCGCGACAACTGCAAAACCCGCGGCCGGCGCCTCGCCCCAGGTGCAAGCGAGCGCGCCCCAGGAAGTCAAACCGGCCTCGGTGCCGGAACTGCTGGCCGACGCCAAGAAGGCCTACACCGAGGATCGGCTGGTCGCGCCAGCGGGCGACAACGCCTTCGAATACTACCTGGCGGTGCGCGCCCTGGAAGAAGCCAACGTGGCTTCGGCGCAGGCGCTGGTCGATCTGTTTCCGCTCGGGGTCAGTGTCGCCGAACGGGAAATCGCGGCACGCAATTTCGATGAGGCCAATCGCATCATCGGCCTGCTCGACCAGTCCAGTCCGGGTTCGTATACGGTATCCAAGTTGAAGTCGCGCCTGTCCTCCGGGCAGATCCAGCTGCAGCGCGAGGAAGAACGCCGACTGGCCAGCGAACAGGCGACGGCGCAGACTGCGCGCGAACAACAGCTCGCCGCGGCCCAGGCTGC
>JBGSKT010000064.1:0-3688 GCA_041741075.1 Lysobacterales bacterium | reverse complement strand
CGACCCCACGCCGCGACTGGGCTTTCGACGCGGCCGTTGTGGGAGCGACGGCACGTCGCGACTGGGCAATCGAAGCGGCCGTCGCGACGTGCCGTCGCTCCTACAATGGGCTCCGCTCTCCGCTACCATGCGCGCCTTGGTCCTCGTAGCTCAGCTGGATAGAGCGTTCGCCTCCTAAGCGGAAGGTCGCCGGTTCGAATCCGGCCGAGGACGCCAGATTCCCCGCGCACGGTCTGCCATCCCGCCGCCGATCACTCGTTGCCATCGATTCCCCAAGGATTGAAAAGCAACACGGCGGACGATTGGAAATCGGCAACGTTCCGCGTAACCAAAGTCATCCCATGAACCAGCGCGGTTGCCGCAATCAAGCTATCCCGGAAAGGACGCGGGTCCGGCACATGAAGCGCAGCGCTACGCTGCGCAACCGCCGTATCGACGGGCAGGATGCGTCCGGCGAAGGTGGGCAGAACATGGCCTTCGAACCAGGTCCGGAAAATGGCGCCTTGCGCCGGGTCGCGGCGTTCCGCCAGCAACACGCCGATTTCCAGTTCCTGCACGGTGATCGCCGATAAATACAGGTCGGTCGACTCCACACTATCGGCCCACTGCGCCACGTTTTTATCGGCTCGGCCAAGGCGGATTTTTCGCAACTCGGAAACCACGTTGGTATCAAGAACAAACATCAGGAAAAGTCCGCAGGTCGGGCAAGTTCACGCGAGCGCGGAACCTCAAAATCAACATCGGCGACGCCCGGCATCGCCAGCAAATCGGCAATCTTCTGGTGGCTTCCGGTGATGCGCCGATACAGTTCGATGCTCATGAGAACGTGAGCCGGACGACCCCGGTCGGTGATGAACACCGGCCCATTGTCCGCGGCGCGCTTTGCTTCGCTCGCCGCCTGGTTGAACTCGCGGCTCGATAGGGTCGTTATGGTCATGGCGGCACCATGGGGTAGGAGTGTTGTAGCCACGTTACTACAATACTCGGCCGCGAACAACCAGCCCAGCGACCATGCCAGGGGGCGCTTGTCCACCGACAGGCCGTGGGTTTCCTTGGCGTTCTTGGCGTCTTGGCGAGAGATCATGCTTTCTCCGCAACCACCACCGGGTGGCCATCCAGGCGTAGGGTCGATACGGTTCGGTGGATGACCGGCTCCGCCGTTGAAAACCGCTTCGCTTATCCACCCTACAAACAGGCGAGGAAATCCGCGACCAGCGGGGCAAAGCGCTCGAAGTCGACCAGGAAGGCGTCGTGGCCCTGGATGCTCGGCAATGCGAAATAATCGACCACCGCGCCGGAACTGCGCAGGCCCTCGGCGATTTCGCGCTGCTGCTCGATCGGAAAAAGGATGTCGCTGGTCACGCCGATCACCAGGGCACGTCGGGTCTGCATGCTCGCCAGCGCGATATCGACCGCACCGCCATGGTCTGACAGGTCGAACCAGTCCATCGCCCGCGACAGGTACAGATAGCTGTTCGGATCGAAGCTGCCGACAAAACGGTCGGCGTGCGCGTCGAGGTAGGCCTCCACTTCGAACTCGCGTCCGAATTCGTGTTCCGGGCGCTGGTTGAGCCGTTTGCGGCCGAAGCGGCCGCGCCATTCGGCGGCCGAGCGATAGGAAATCATGCCGAGCTTGCGGGCGATCCGGAAGCCCGACTCCGGCCAGTTGTCCGGCGCGTAGTTGCCCTGATTCCAGTGCGGATCGCTGCGGATGCATTCGCGCTGCAGCGAGCGGATCGCGGTCGAGAACGGCAGCGAAAAAGGCGCGGTCGACAACAGCAGCAGATTCGGCGCCAGCCCCGGAAACATCACCGCGAAGGCCATCGCGGTCATGCCGCCCATCGACGGCCCGATCAACGCGTGCAGGCGGCCGATGCCGAGTGCATGCAGCAGGTGGCGGGTGGATTCGGCCACGTCCTCCAGGGTGAGTTCGGGGAAATCCAGATGGTAGGCATGACCGGTTGCCGGGTTGATCGAGGCCGGGCCGGTCGAACCCTTGCAACTGCCCAGCGAATTGACGCAGACAATGTAAAACCGCTGGCTATTGATCGCCCGGTTGGCGCCAATCATCGATTCCCACCAGCCCGGGCTGGGGTCGTCTTGGCTGCTCGCCGCGTGCGCGCTGGGCGACAGCCCGGTGAAGATCAGTACCGCGTTGCCGGCGTCGGGGGCGAGCTCGCCCCAGGTCTCGTAGCACAGGCGGGCACCGTCAAGGCTGCCGCCGCGGCGCAGCACATAGGGCGAGGGCAGGTCGAAATAGCGGGCAGCGCTCATGTCGCCTCGGATCGTGTGAACAAAGTAGGGTGGATAAGCGCAGCGGTTTTCAACGGCGGAGCCGGTCATCCACCACGCACCGCAGCACAGGAATCAACCATTGCGGGAGCGACGGCAGGTCGCAACCAGGCTAGCGAAGGGGCAGTCGCGACGTTCCGTCGCTCCCACGGTTTGGCCCGCTCCGACTATAGCCGCACCCGCCAGCCCGCGGAACGATCAATGGCCAAGCGCGCCGCTGGCGAACAAACCGGCGATGAGTACGGCGGCAACAACCGCGGCCAGCATCAGCCACTTGAGCTTTCCGCCGCCGTTGGTCGTGCTCTCCGGCTCGGCCTTGCTGGCGGCCTCGGCCGGCCGCTGCGCGTCCAGGTGCGGGGCGACCAGCAGGAAGCGCATGGTGTCGAGGCGCAGTTCCTCGCCCGGCTTGAGCATGCCGGTATGGATCCGCTTGTCGTTGATGAAGGTGCCATTGGCCGAGCCGATGTCTTCGACTGCGATGCCATCCGGCAACACCTGCAGTTTGGCGTGGTGCCGCGAAACCTCGTCGGACGGAATACAGATATCGCAATCGGCCTGGCGGCCCACGGTCATGGTGCCGGCCAGGGCGAAATTCTTGCCGAAGGTGCTGCCGGAAACCCCGCGCAGAATGAACTTGGGCAGGGCCTGGCGCACCCGGGTGCGGCCATCGTCGGGTTCACTGAGCGCGGCCGGGCGGGTGACCGGCGGCAGGCTGGTGGCCTTTTCGACGCCGACCACGCGGGCGCCGACGCGGCCGAACAGGATGATGTCGCCCGGTTTGATCGGGGCGTCGCCGGTGACCTGGCGGCCGTTCAAGGCGACCGAGTTGGCGGCGTTGGTCACATGCAGGCTGGCCCGGCCCTGGTCGTATTTGATCTGGCAGTGCTCACTGGCGATGCCCGGTGCCATCAGCAGCACCTCCGACGTCGGCGCACCGCCGACCCGGGTCAGGCCTTGCTTGAGTTCGATCGGTGCGTGTTCGCCGTTGGGGAAGAGCAGTTTCATGGGCATTGGGCCGTAGTCGGTTCTGCGCCCATTCTAGCCAGCTTGGAGGCCGCGCCGGAACCCCATCGCTGGTGCGCCAGCCGGCGGGAAACGGGAACGGCATCATGGGTCAGGCGCAGCGCACCGGTTGCGGTCGGGTTGCCGGCAAAGAGAAACTCAATCGATTTCCCGGACCACGCGCAGGCCGACCGTGTTGAAGCCGGTGTCCGCGTCGAAATCTTCGCGTTGCGCAACTTCGAGTTCACCCGCGACGCTGGCCCAGGAGCTACCCATGGCCAGGTGCTTGCGGCAGTTGCCGGCGCAATCGGCGACCCATTCGCGTGCGTTGCCGCTCAGGTCATACACACCGACAGCGGCGGCAAAGCGGCGAACGGCGGCGGTCTCGGCGGCG
>JBGSKT010000063.1:0-7115 GCA_041741075.1 Lysobacterales bacterium | reverse complement strand
CCCGAACTTGGCGCACTCGCTGTTGCGCTCGCTGACGCCGCTGCAACCGCCAGGAAATGAAAAGACCCGGCGGTAGCGACACTGCGCGAACGCCGACGCGGTGGCGTTATAGTTGACATAATATACATTAGACGCATAGATGGAGTCAGGTTGGTGCCTCACAGCGCCTTCCATCACTGCAACTGCTGTCTGACGCCAAACAATCACCTCCGCCACGGCGAACAACCCACCTGTTGTGATGCGGGAACCAGCGCTAACCCCGAATACCGGAAATTGTCCCGCCGCTCCGCTTCGCCACCAGCATCTCAAAAACAACGCGCTGAAATCCGGCCTGTAGTTCCTTGCTGTTCAAGTACTGCAGCATCTGTTTACGGAGGCATTTGTTGGCGTTTCAGCAAATCCGGGGCGGTTTGTTCGCGGTGATGACCAGGAGCAACCCGCCTCCGACGATAAAAAACTTAGGTATTTCGATCGTTTGGGTTGGGGGCGGTTTCTCGGCGTCAGACATCGGCCGCGGCAAACCGCGTCAGGCAAACGCAGTTCAGTGCTCAGCCGAGCCCACCTTCTGCGATCCGAAGGTCCGCGTGTAGACGCAGGTGAACTCTGCGCCTATCAGCAGGATCTGTGCTGAAAAGTACACCCAGAGCAAAACCACCACCAGCGAACCGGCGGCTCCGAAGCCCGAGGTGACGCCGCTGCGACCGATGTAGGCGCCGATGACGAACTTCCCTCCCGTGAACAGTAAGGCAGCGAGCAAGGCGCCGAGCCAGACGTCTGTCGCCAGCACACGCTGGCGCGGCATGACCTTGTAGATCAGGCCGAACATAAACGCCACGAGCAGGAAACCGCCGACCGTGTTGCCACCCTCCACCACGGTCTGCCAGCCGCCGAAGACTGGGTCAAGATGACGACCAACGGCAGCGAGCATGGCGCTGGTGACCAACGACACGATGAGCAGGAAGCCGACTGCGAGGATCATTCCGAACGCCATCAGGCGGGCACGCACGAGCGGGAACCACCCGCCTTTGCACAGTCGCCCCGGCACCCGCCAGATCCGATCGATCGAGCCCTGCAGCTCGGCGAACACAGTGGTAGCGCCGACGAGAAGGAGCACCAGGCCCACGGCAGTGGCGGTCAGGCCCTGGACCGGCTCGCGCACACTGGCCAATAGCCCCTGCACCGCGCCGGCGCCTTGTTCCCCCATCAGGCCCTGCAGCTGCGCCTGGATCTCGCCACGGGCAGCGTCTTCACCGAACACGAGCCCGGCCACCGAAACCACGATCAGCAGTAGTGGGGCGAGCGAGAACATCGTGTAGTAGGCCAGCGCCGCACCCATGCTCGGTACGTAGTCGTCGAGCCAGGAGGTCGCCACCTGCTTGAGCAGGCCCCACCACCTGGCCAGCAGGTCGGAAGACATCACCGGGCGCCGGCAGCGACTGCGGCCGCCAGGAAGACCCGGGGCTCCGCCCGGCCGGCGAGCGTATCCTCGATCCGGTTGAGCGAGGCGGTCATCGTGCGTGGGTGTTTGACGAGCACGAAGGCCCGTGCTCCCTCGACTTCCGAACCAGGCGAACCCGCGGCGCGTAAATCAGAGGGGCCAGCGACTGCCCTTTCGTCGTGCCCGATGGGCAAAACCGCAGAGACCTTCATTGTGAGTACCTCGAACCCGAGGCTAGCCGGGCTTCCGATCTGGCGGTGCGGCTCAGTCGGTGAGCCGTATCTGAGTGGGTTCCGTCCCGGACAAAGGCAGGCCGGACGTCTTCTCGCGATGGTCCTGCAGTCGCCCGAGGGTGCTTTCCAGCAAACGCGCCAACTTTTGCGCGGCGCCCTGCACCGCCAGCTCCAGCGTCGACGCCTGGTCCGTCACTGCCACCGGCTGCCGCCCTTCGAGGCGGGCCTCCAGCATGCAGCGCTGGTCATGCTGCCCGCTCTTGTCGCCGCTTTCGTCGCTCAGATGAATTTCAACCCGGGTGACATGTTTGCTGAAGCGCTCCAGCGCCTGCTTGACAGTGGCGCCAACCTTCGCCGCCAGCTGCTCGGTGCCGTTGATGTGGGCGTCGGTATTGAGTTGTATTTTCATGGGGGTACTCCTGTGGGGTCTGGGGACGCGCGCGGGTTCAGTGGCGAAAGCTGGCCGCCACGCCGGTTCGGGAAGGCATGCGCTCGGCCGACAGAACGTGGACCTCGCCACCGAGCTTTTCGACCAGCGCACCCAGATCATCGAGCACGTCGTCCACGCGCGGGTCGCCGATTTCTGCGGAACTGATGCGCCCGGTCACCCCGTCGATCCGGCCGCCAACCTGGCGTTCGGCCTCGATCAGAACCGTGTCCACGCGCCCGGCCACTGCGGCATGGGCGACCTGTGAAAGGTCCTCGCTGCCCTGCCCCATGGCTGCTGCGGCGGCGTAGGCCGCGGCCCATGCTGCCTGCTGCTCCTGTTGCTGCGGCATCGCCACATCCCAGGCGCGCTGCTGCAGCTCGTCTTGGGTAAGGCTCTGCGGGCCGACCATCAGACCGCTGGCCATCAGGAACGGGTTGTGGCTGACCTCGCGGAAAAGATGGTGGTGTTCGGGCAATGCCGCCAGCATCAAGGGCAGGCCTGACGGGCGCGAGTGGTGCTCCAGCACGGCCCGGTCCACCGCACGGAAGAAGCGCTCGGCGTCACCATCGATCTCGGCTTTCCTGCCGCCCTGGCCATTGTGCATGGGCACATGGCCGATGCCGATGCCGCCATGTGAAGACACGGTGGAGTGCGGCTCCGTGTGTTCCTCGCCGAGTGCCGCGGTCATCGTCCGTGGCACGCCGGATGCCAGCGCCACCACATCGAGCGCGTTGCGGTCACCTTCGAATAGGTGTACCTCGTGCAGGCTCAGCGTCAGCACCTGGTAACGCCCGGTCGACTGCAGCCACTGGCGCAGTGGTTTGGTATGGAAGCTGTCGGCTACCACGGCCAATTCGGGCACCGGTCGCTGCAGCAGGAACACGCGGAACAGGCCCGCTGCAGCCAATACGGCCAAGCCGTCGAGCGTGTGGTTCCAGAAGTCGTGGTCCTGCGCGAGGGCCTCGAAGGGCTTGACCAGGGCCTTGACGGCATCGACCGCGTGCTGCTGTCGCAGCGATTTCTCCAGCGCCTGTACCAGCTGGCGGAACCGGATCGGGTCCTGCTGGTTGTCTGGATGGCGTCGGTGGGTTGTCTGGTAGAGCGACAGGCAGGGCTGCCCGTCGAATGATGCGAGTTCGGCGAGGCTGGCCTGGGTGAGTGCATCCGGTGTATGAGTGGTTTTCATCGCGCTTCCTTCGGTGGTGTCTGTGGCCCGGCGGTGGGAGAGCCCGGGTTCGACGGGGCCGCACAGCGGCGGTGGCGGACGCGGCATGCAGCGACATCGACTACAACAATCTCCCTGACCGGGACGGCCAGCAAGTCGCGATCCTCGACGATCATGCAGTCTGCCCTGCTCGCGTGAACTCGACCGTTCGGCAACGCACGGTGCAGCAGGCACGGATCGTGACAATGAGCCGGGATGATTCCCGCACCCAAGAAGCTGCCGCCCCGTCCAGCGCAAAACCGGCGCGCGGACGCGACCCGCCGACCATGAATCCGGGCGCTTTGGCGCATGACGAAGAGTTGCTGAATCGGACCAACGCCGAGCGCGCAGGTGATCGTGCGGCACGGCCGTTCCAGTTGTTCGCACAAGCGCAGGCCTCCGGCGGCTTGGTCCTGCTCGGCTGCGCCATCGTGGCGCTGGTCTGGGCCAACTCGCCGTGGGCATCGGCGTATGAGGAGATGCTGGGCATTCCGCTCGGCATCTCACTGGCCGACCATGTGTTTCGCCTGGACCTTCGTCATTGGATCAACGATGGCCTGATGGCGATCTTCTTCTTTGGCGTCGGGCTGGAGATCAAGCGCGAGTTATTGGTCGGTGAGTTGGCCGAACGTCACAAGGCGATGCTGCCGATCGTGGCCGCAATCGGCGGGATGGTGGTCCCGGCACTGATCTATGCCGGGTTCAACTTCAACGGCGCCGGCGCCAAGGGTTGGGGCATTCCGATGGCGACCGACATCGCCTTTGCGCTCGGCGCGCTGGCCATCCTGGGCTCGCGCATCCCGGAGGCGCTGAAGGTCTTTCTGGTTGCACTGGCCATCGTCGACGACCTCGGCGCGCTGCTGGTCATCGCATTCTTCTACACCGCGTCGATCAACTGGCAAGGCGTCGCTCTGATCGTCGCCGTGCTACTGGCGTTGTGGGTGGCCAACCGCATCGGGGCGCGTCGCGGATCGATCTATCTGCTGCTCGGGCTGGGCCTTTGGGCCGGCTTCTTCCTGTCCGGTCTGCATGCGACATTGGCCGGCGTGCTGACGGCGCTGTTCGTGCCCGCACGCGTGAAGATCGTGCCGGACGCGCTACCGCAGGTGATCCGCCGCGGCGCCGACGAAATCGAAGCCCAGGCCGATGACAACGAGACCGACGCGATGGATCCTGACCGTGTCGCCATCATCGGCGCGATCGAGGTCAGCCTCGACGCCGCCACCGCACCGCTGCAACGTTTCGAGCACTTGGTGCAGCCGTGGGTCACCTACGGCATCCTGCCGACATTCGGGTTGTTCAATGCCGGGGTCGCGATCGACGCCACGGTGTTGCGCACGCTGCCGACCGCCGTGCCGATGGGCATCATGGTCGGGCTCGTTTTCGGCAAATCGGTCGGCATCGGCCTGTCCAGCTGGTTGGCCGTGAAGTCCGGGCTGGCCGCACTACCCGAAGGGGCGACCTGGCGGCAGCTGATCGGCACTGCCTTTCTGGCCGGCATCGGCTTCACCATGGCGCTGTTCATCAGCGGACTGGCGTTTCACGACATCCATTTCGAGCGCGAGGCGAACCTGGCCATTCTGCTCGGTTCATTGTTGGCCGCCGCAGTCGGCATCGCCATTTTGCGGACCGCGGAGGCGGAGCCGGCCAAACGTCTTGCGTAAGTGGTTGACTGCGCGACCCGTCGCTGCGTCAGCCGTGAAACTTGCGCAGCGCCTGTGTCGCCGCCGTGAAGCGCGCCTCGACGGCGCGCACATCGTCCGCTTCCGGCACCGCCTCTCGCGCCCCTCTAACGATCATGTCGGCGTGGCGCTGCAGGCAGGCCGCGTCCTGTGCGCGATGCAGTTGGCCTGCGATTTGGGCGATGGCATCGAGCATGCGGATTGCCACGGCCGGGTTCGAACGAGCGCTTTGCCTGATCAGGTTGAAGGCCGTGTCCACGATCCCGGCAAACGTGGGGCCTGGCGCTACCAGCCGCAACCGCCCTTGATGGTCGAATCGGTCGGCTGAGGGCATGTTGCGTCGAGTCAGGCGGCACAACGCCGATTCCAGCCGGTCCACGCAGGCGATCGCCGTAAACGGATCATTGATGCCCGGGGACAGCGCCCGCACCGCAATCTCGACCAACTGATGGAAGGAAAACTCGACATCCTGGGCGGCGGTGCGTTGGTCGCCGAGCACGAAGGCGCCATTTATCCTGTCGGCCAGGCTTTCGGTGACGCGATCTCCGGGCCAGACCATCACAATCGCCTGGCCTTTGGCCAGGAAGTGCCCTGGCCGGCGCTCCAGCCGCAGCAGCAGATCTTCCTGGCTGGCCAACGCGATCAGGGCGTCAGCATCGATCAACTGGAGATAGCCATCTTCATGCGCACCCACAGGGCGGGCCTCGTGCGCGAACGCCGCGGGTAACTCAGTTTCGTTTGGCGCCCTTGCGCCTTCGGCACCAGGCTTGCCCAGGCGGCCGGGAAACAGCCCGTCGATCCCGTCGTTCAGTTCCCTGCCGACCCGTGCCACGACCTGATCCGCCTGGATCGAAATCGCGACATGATGGATGAAGTAGATCAGCACCCCAATGCTGACCATGGCCAGCAGCACGCCAATGCTGACGGCGAGATGTGGCACGAACGCCACCTCGTTGCCGCGCCGGATGGTGCGCAGCACCAGCAGGCAGTAAACGAAAGTGGCCACGAATGTGCCCAGTACCACCTGGTTGGCGGTGTCGCGCATGAAGTTGCGCAGCAGGCGCGGGCCCAACTGGGACGAAGCAAGCGACAGCGCCACCAGCGTCATCGAGAACACCGTCCCGGCGATGGCGATCATCGACCCGGCCACGGTGCCCAGCAGCAGGCTTGCCCCCTCGGCACCACCCGAATAGATCCAGCCCAGGCGCCGCAGCCAGTCGTCAGCGACGGCCTTGTCGAGCTCGACGGCAGAGACGGCCAATGCCACCGCCAGGCAGGCCATGACCGCCGGCACGAACCAGAAACTGGATCGAAGGCGATCCCAGTATTTCAACAGCAGGGTCTTCATGAAGCCTCACTTCAACGGGTGAGCCTCGGACGACGCGCTCAAGCCGGCGCTGACCGAGTCGTCAGCAGAGCGTAGCTGCTGGATCCGAAGCGCGCTGTTCGTTGTCGCAGCATAGCGCCGACCGGGCATAGCGCTGGATATCGCGTCGAACATGGAGCCGCCCTGTTCGTCAGCGTACAGACGCAGTGCCGCCAGACGCGCAGGTTGGACTCCGCTACCCCGATTTCGCCGTCCGTTACGCCATACACCTGCTGCGCGTACACCGACCCTATACTATTCGCGCACTCTGCGAACCCGTCGAAAGCCAGAAGGCCATGCTTTGTCTATCTATGGACCTGCAGGATTTTGCGATCGGCACCACGAACGGCACCGTCGGCGAGGTGAAGGATTTCTGCTTCGATGACGAGGCCTGATCCCGAACCTCGTGCCGCGCCAGCGGACGACCCGTCGCTGATCGACATCGCCGATCTGGCCTTGGCGCTCGACACCGACCTGGAACGTGGCCTCGGTGCCGCAGAGGCGGCCAAGCGACTGCGGGCCGATGGTCCCAACGAACTGCGGGCAGTACCACCCCTACCCGTCTGGCGCCGTGCGCTGGCGCAATTGCAGGACCCGTTGGTGTACCTGCTGGGTGCGGCAGCGGCCGTGGCCCTGACCGCCTGGTGGTTCGAGGGCCGGGGCCAACCAGGGGCGGCGGGCTGGCCGCTGGACGCCATCGTCATCGTTTGCGTAGTGGTACTGAACGCCATGCTGGGTTGGTTGCAGGAAGCCAGGGCGGCG
>JBGSKT010000062.1:0-6968 GCA_041741075.1 Lysobacterales bacterium | reverse complement strand
CCCGGTGCCGCAGCCACCGCAGCGGTGCCCGAGCCATTGCACCTGCCGGTCGAAGAAGCGCCTGGGCAACCGCCTGCGCTGCCGCTCGATCCGGCCCAACGCAAGCAGGTTGAAGCGCTGCTGGCGGCTGCCGACAATGCGCTCAAACAGCGGCACTGGTTGGAACCGGCCGACGACAACGCCCTGGACAGATACCAGCAGGTGCTGGCGATCGATCCGACGCAGGCGGCGGCCAGATCCGGTCGCGCTGCGGTGCTGGAAACCTTGTTCCGGCAAGCCGAGGCTGCCCTGGATGAGGGCGATGACGGTCCGTCGAACGAATTGATCGCGGCTCTGAACAGCCGTGGCCTGGTCGACCCGCGCGCCAACCGTCTGGCCGAGCGTCGCTCGCTTCTCGATGCGATCAAGGTGCTGTTGGCCGAAGCTGCGAGCCGCATGCGGTCCGGCCAGGTGCTGGATCCGGTCGACGCCAGTGCGGTCGCCAGCTACCACGCGGTATTGGCGCTCGACCGACGCAATCTGGCCGCACGCCAGGGTTTGCTGGATATCGAGTCGCGTTGGCTGAAGCGGGCGCTGGCGGCCGCTTCCGACGAGCGTTTCGACGAGGCCGACCGTCTGTTGGGCGAGGCGCAGAGCCTGCTCGCCGATTCGCCCAACTGGACCAAAGCCGCCACCCGAATTGGCGACCTGAAGGCGCGACGCGCGGCCGATTTGATGTTGCGCGCCGAAACCGCGCTGTCGGCGCGGGACATCGAAGCCGCACAGGGGCTGGTGGCAAGCGCCAAGGCGCTGGGTGCCGCAGACCGGCCCACGGCCGAGCTCGAGCAACGGCTCGCCAATGCCAGGCTGTATGCGAAATTCCAGCCCGGAGAACAGTTTCGCGACGACTTTATTGACCACAGCGGGGAAACCCCGGGCATGGTAGTGATACCGATCGGGCAGTTCGTGATGGGTTCGCCCGATAGCGAAGCCGGGCGCAGCGCCAGCGAGGGCCCGATCCGACCGCTGGAACTGTTGCAGCCCTTTGCCATGGCCACAACCGAAATCAGCGTGGCCGAATTCCGTCGCTTCGTGCGTCTGACCGAATACCGGACAGTTGCCGAGAAAGAGGGCACCTCACGGGTCTACGACGAAGCCAGTGGGCGATTGCTGGCGCGCAAGGACATCGACTGGCGCAACGATTATGCCGGCGGCAAGGCGCGCCCGAATGATCCGGTCGTGCACGTTGCCTGGGCTGACGCCGAGGCTTATGCCGCCTGGTTGGCCGAAAAGACCCGGCTCAATTATCGTCTGCCCTCCGAGGCCGAGTTCGAGTATGTACTGCGTGCCGGCACCCGGACCAGCTATCCCTGGGGCGACCAGCCGCCGCAGCAAGTGGTCGGCAACGTCACCGGCGACGGAGATCGTTCGCGCAGCAAACGGCGTTGGGAAAGTGCTTTCCGCGGCTACCGGGATGGGTACTGGGGGCCAGCGCCGGTCGGCCAGTTTGCGGCCAATGCCATGGGTGTCAAGGATCTGGTTGGCAACGTTTCGGAGTGGGTCGCCGATTGCTGGCACGAGAACTATTTGCGCGCGCCCAATGACGCCAAGCCCTGGGTAAACCGGGGCTGCGACCGACGGGTGATTCGCGGCTCGTCCTGGGGTAGTTCGCCGCAACAGTCCCGCTCCGCCTTTCGGGCTGGTGCGAGCAGCGATACCCGCACTGCACGCACCGGTTTTCGCGTGGTGCGGGATCTGTGAGCAGGCCGCTTCGCTAGTGTCTACAATCAGGCGGTCGTCCCGCGGCCGCCCTGTGCGGCCGGCACCACGAGGCAATCTATGGGTCTTTATCGAGCAGGAACCGAAGCACCGTCCGGCAACGGATCATTGCGCCGCCGTGGCGGCGTGCGCTGGTGGGTGCTGTTGCTGTTTGGCGGCTATCTCGGTTTTTATTACCTGAGCCATAGCCAGCCCGCGGCGTTTACCGGGCGCAAGCAGGTACTGGACGTGACGATGGCGCAGGAAGTTGCGCTCGGCGTGCAGAGCTACCAGCAGATTCTCAGCCAAACCGTGCAGGTCGAAGACGAGCGCGTGGTCGCGCCGGTTCGGCAGATCGCCGACCGCCTGGTGGCAGTGGCGCCCGAAGTCGAACAGATCATGGCTGCAGCGCACGGGGTATCCGCGCGCATCGAGTGGGATGCGTTTTCCTGGCAACTGCAGGTCATCCAATCGGAACAGGTCAATGCGTTCTGTCTGCCCGGCGGCAAGATTGCGGTGTATACCGGACTGCTGCCGGTGGCCGCCAATAGCGATGCGTTGGCGGCAGTGATCGGACACGAGATTGCCCACGCCCTGCTGCGTCACGGCGCGGAACGCATAAGCCAGCAGAAACTGCTGCAGATCGGCAGCGTGGCCGCTGGCCTGTCGACTAGCGATATGGATCCACGCCAGCGACAGATGGTGCTGGCGGCGATTGGTGCGGGGGCAAAATTCGGCATCCAGTTGCCGTTCTCGCGCGAGCACGAATCCGAGGCCGACTATCTCGGCCTGATGCTGAGCGCAGCAGCCTGCTATGACCCGCAGGCGGCGATTGGCTTGTGGCAACGGATGGGCGCCGCCGGCGGCCAACGCCCGCCTGAATTCGCCTCGACCCATCCAAGCAGCGAAACCCGCATCCGCCGGTTGCAGGGCTACATGGCCGAGGCCGAAGCCATGCGCGGGCGGTTCTGCCGCTGACCAGAGGACAGAAGACAGAAGACAGAAAGCTGTCGTCCCGGCGCAGGCCGGGACCCAGTCCTGACGCCGCGGCCATCCCCAGCAATCGGCCCCGGCTTGCGCCGGAGCGGCAAATGATCTGTCATCTGCTTCCGTCATCCGTCATCTGGACGGCGTACCGCCCTTCGCCGGTCCTGATCTCGTCGCAGCGCCAAGGCCCAGAGTGGGCAAGGACAGCGCTGGTCGCGGACGCCCGGGACGACAGCGTTTCCGGTTTTCCCCATCCAGATTTCATCGAGGTGTCAGCGAAGCAGTGACCAGGGCTTGACATCGAAATACGAACCGTTATCATTAACGTCACGTTGGTGATCGGGCCGTTGGTCCCGCTTCGACGACCAAGATTCGACCCTTTCCAAGGAGTTCCCATGTCCTACCACTGCCGTTTTCTGATGTCGATGCTGTTGTCGCTGGCTCCGTTCGGGCTGAGCCTGGCAGCGGCGCCGCTGGAGCTGACCGTGCTGATCCGTGAGCACCGCTTCGAGCCCGCCGAAGTCAGGGTGCCGGCCGGGCAGAAGGTCAAGCTGATCATTGACAACCAGGATGCCAGCGCCGAGGAGTTCGAAAGCTACGAACTGAATCGCGAAAAGATTGTCGGCGCGAACAGCCGGATTACCGTCTGGGTCGGGCCGCTCAAGGCCGGGCGCTACCCGTTCTTTGGTGAGTTTCATCAAGACACCGCCCAGGGCGTGCTGATCGCGGAATAATTGGAGACTGCCATCATGCTTGCCACTGCCATTCTGGTCTTTCGCGAAGTTCTCGAAGCCGCCCTGATCATCAGCATTGTGATGGCCGCGACCCGAGGGCTGCGCGGCCGCGGACGCTGGGTTGCGAGCGGCATCGCGGCCGGCATTCTGGGCGCGATCGTGGTCGCCCTCTCGGCTAGCGCGATCGCCGATGCCGCCGAAGGCACCGGGCAGGAGCTGTTGAACGCTACGGTTTTGCTGGCGGCAGTGCTGATGCTGGCCTGGCACGCGATCTGGATGGCCCGGCACGGACGTGAACTGGCGGCACAGATGCAGGATGTCGGCCGTGCCGTTAGCGGCGGCTCGCGGCCGGTCACTGCCTTGTTGCTGGTAGTGGCGCTCGCGGTGCTGCGCGAAGGCTCCGAAATCGTCTTGTTCCTGTTCGGCATGGGCGCCGGCGGCGGCAGTGCGCTGGCCATGTGGAGCGGCGGAGCGGTCGGTCTGCTGGCCGGTGGCGTGGTCGGGGTCGCGCTGTACTTCGGCCTGCTCGGCATTCCGCTGCGGCATTTCTTCAATGCCACCAATGGCCTGATCCTGCTGCTCGCCGCGGGCATGGCCTCGCACGCTGCCCACTACCTGATCCAGGCCGATCTGTTGCCGCCGCTCGGCAACATGATCTGGGACAGCTCTCGGTTGCTTTCTGAGCAATCCCTGCTCGGCCAGACCCTGCACACCTTGATCGGCTACGACGCCCGTCCGGCCGGACTGCAATTGTTGTTCTACGCCCTTACCGCCATCTCCATCTACACAGGAATGAAGTTATGCGCCTACCGAACCCCGAACCCCGATTCTGCCGCCAGCGCCTGAGTTTCGCGCTGGTCGGACTGCTGCTGGCTCCGGCCTTGGTCCTGGCCGGCCCCGCCGACAAGGTTTATACGCCGCATTCGGTAGCGGGTGAGACCGAAATCGAATTTCGCTATGGCTATGAAGACGCCGACCAGGGTCCAAACCCGTCACAAGCGGTGCTCGACTTCGGCTATGGCGTCAGTGATCGCTGGTTCACCGAACTGGTGCTGAAGTACGAAGACGCGGCCCCAGGCGGCAACGGCCAGTTGAGCGATCTTGAATGGGAGAACATCGTGGTGTTGACCGAGCCCGGCCGCTACTGGCTCAATCTTGGCCTGTTCAACGAGATCGAATACGCATGCGAGTCCAAGGACTGAGAATTCGTGCTCGGCCCGATGTTCGAGAAGCAGGTCGGTCGCGAACAGTTCAACGTCAACCTGCTGTTCGAAAGAAAACTGAAAGACGGCGCGGACACCGAACTGGTCTATCGTGCCCAGTGGAAACACCGCGCCGGCCGTGTGCTGGAATACGGCGTACAGGCCTTCGGCGAGCTGGGCGCGCTCGACCACCTCGGCCGCGAAGAAGAACACAAGGTCGGGCCAGCGCTGTTCGGCAGCTTCCCGGCGGGCGGCAACAACAAGTGGGTGTGGGATACCGCCGTGCTGGTCGGGGTCAACCCTGCCGCGCCGGACCTGTCGTTCCGCTTCGAGCTGGAATACGAGGCGTATTGAGGCTGGGGAAAAGCGGTGTTCGGTGTTCAGTTGCAGCACAGCGACCAGGCTTGTGCAGCGGGTCGGACAGATCGGCTGGCCGCCGCGGCGGCAACTTCGGCGCGGGTAGCCCTGCGCTGCTGCTTCGGCCTTACATGCGGAACACGCCGAAGCGCTGCGGCTCGATTGGGGCGTTCAAACTGGCCGCGATCGCCAGACCGAGTACGCGGCGGGTGTCGACCGGGTCGATGATGCCGTCGTCCCAAAGGCGGGCACTGGCGTAGTAGGGGCTGCCCTGGGTCTCGTATTGTTCGCGGATCGGCGCTTTGAAGGCGGCCTCCTGTTCGCCACTCCAGGACCCGCCGGCGGCTTCGATGCCATCGCGACGGACCGTGGCCAGCACCGCCGCAGCCTGCTCCCCACCCATCACGCTGATCCGCGCATTCGGCCAGGTCCACAGGAAGCGGCCTCCGTAGGCGCGGCCGCACATGGCGTAATTACCGGCGCCGAAACTGCCGCCGATAATCACGGTGAACTTGGGTACATGCGAACAGGCCACCGCGGTGACCATCTTGGCACCGTCCTTGGCGATGCCGGCGTTTTCGTATTTGCGCCCAACCATGAAGCCGGTGATGTTCTGCAAGAACACCAGCGGAATATTGCGCTGGTTGCACAATTCGATGAAATGCGCGCCCTTCAACGCGCTCTCGGAAAACAGGATGCCATTGTTGGCGACGATGCCGACCGGGTAACCGTGGATATGGGCGAAGCCGCAGACCAGGGTCTTGCCGTAGCGGGCCTTGAATTCCTGCAACTCCGAGGCATCGACGATGCGCGCGATCAGTTCGCGGATGTCGAAGGGTTGGCGGGTGTCTTCGGGCAGAATGCCGTACAGATCATCGGCCGGATACAGAGGCTCGCGGGTTTCGATCCGGGCCAGCGGCAGCGTCTTGCGGCGGTTCAGATGGGCCACGATGTCGCGCGCGATGGCCAGCGCGTGGGCGTCGTTCTCGGCGAAATGGTCGGTGACTCCGGACACCGCACAATGCACTTCGGCGCCACCCAGCGACTCGGCATCGACGACCTCGCCGGTCGCCGCCTTCACCAGCGGCGGTCCGCCCAGGAAAATTGTGCCCTGGCCGCGCACGATTACCGACTCGTCGCACATCGCCGGCACGTAGGCGCCGCCCGCGGTGCACGATCCCATCACCACCGCGATCTGCGGAATGTTGTCGGCACTCATCCGCGCCTGGTTGTAGAAGATCCGCCCGAAATGCTCGCGGTCGGGAAACACCTCGTCTTGCAAGGGCAGGAACGCACCCCCGGAATCAACCAGATAGATGCACGGCAGGCAATTCTCGCGGGCGATCTCCTGGGCGCGGAGATGCTTCTTCACCGTCATCGGAAAATAGGTGCCGCCCTTGACGGTGGCGTCATTGGCGACCACCAGCACCTCCTGCCCATGCACCCGGCCGATGCCGGTGACGATCCCGGCCGCCGGCGCCTGATTGTCGTACATTTCGAAAGCGGCCAGCGGCGAGAGTTCGAGAAAGGGTGATCCGGGGTCGAGCAGGGCACGGATGCGTTCTCGCGGTAACAGCTTGCCGCGCTCGGTGTGTTTTCGGCGGGCGACTTCGCCGCCGCCGGCGGCAATCGCCTGCAAATGCGCCTTGAATTGATCGACCAGTGCGCAAAGGGCCAGCGCGTTGTTGCGAAACGGGGACGAACGGCGGTCGATCCGGCTCTCTATCCTGGGCATGGCGCGGCGCTTTTCTGCTTCAACAGATCGGCAGTTTAGCCGTCATCGCCGCTACCCGGCACAATTTACCGGATGTGATTGCGGACATAAAAAAGCCGCCGGGCGGACCCGGCGGCTGATTGATACGCATGGCCGGAAGATTATTCCTGCGGTGCGTCTTCCTTGGTGGCGGCATCCGCGGCGGCGGCGGCGGCTTCGGCGGCCGAAGCCGCATCG
>JBGSKT010000061.1:0-16330 GCA_041741075.1 Lysobacterales bacterium | reverse complement strand
GCGATGATGATCGAGCGGGTCGGCGTCGCCAAGGGCACCTACCTCAAGGTCGAAAAGGGCGACCCCAGCGTCTCGATGGGTGTCTACGCCATGAGCCTGTTTGTGCTCGGCTTCGCCGACGCGTTCGCCGATGTCGCCGATAGCCGGGGCGATGAGACCGGACTGCTGCTCGATGCCGAGCGCTTGCCGCAGCGCGTGCGGGTCAAGCGCAGGCCACCGCCGTTATGAAACGCAGCATCAACGTATGGCTTGGTGAAAGCGCACGGCCATTGGGCGTGCTGCGCTTCGATGCCCAGGGCACGCGATACAGCGCCGGATTCGAGTATCACCCCGACTGGTTGGCCGCCCCGGACCGTTTCGCGATCGAGCCCGGGCTACCCCTGGTCGCCGGCATGCAGTTCCATCGCCGCTCGCGCGAGGGGTCGTTGTTTCATGGTGCCATCGCCGATACCGAGCCCGATGGCTGGGGGCGCAAGTTGGTGTCGCGCGACCACGCCAAGCGGCGGCAAGGCGCGCGCAAGCAAGCGGGCGGCACCGCCACGCGCGCGCTCGATCCACTGGATTATCTGCTGGCGGTGGACGACGTCAGCCGTGTTGGTGCGTTGCGATTTGCGGATGCCGACGGTGTGTTCCAACGCGCGCCAGAGCCCGGGCAGCGCGGTGTACCGCCGTTGATCGAACTCGATCACCTGCTGCGCGCATCGCGTGCCGTGGAAATGCACACCGAGACGGCTGCCGATCTCGCCTTCCTGCTCGGCCGCGGCACCTCGCTGGGCGGATTGCGGCCCAAGTGTTCCATCATCGACGACGAAGGCCATCTCGCGATCGGCAAGTTCCCCAGCGTTGCCGACGATCGCGCCGTAACCAAGGGCGAAGTACTGGCGATGCGGTTGGCCCGCGACGCCGGTATCGATGTGGCCGACGCACGCTTGCTCGACAGCGATGGCAGCCCGGTCGCCCTGATCCGCCGCTTCGACCGCCCCGCCGAGGGCGGTCGCCTGCTGTACATCTCCGCCGCCACCATGATCGGTGCAGACGCCGACGACGCCACGCCGCACACCTACCCCGAGCTCGTTGACGCGCTGCGCCAACACGGTGCCGAACCGCAAGCCGACATCGACGCACTGTGGCGGCGCATGGCCTTCAACATCCTGATCACCAATGTCGATGACCACCTGCACAACCACGGCTTTCTGCACGTGCAGTCCGGGCGCTGGCGGCTCGCTCCGGCCTTCGATCTGAATCCATTCCCGGAGCGTGCCCGCGAACTCAAGACCTGGATTTCCGAGGACAGTGGCCCCGACGCGTCCATCGATGCCTTGCTGTCGGTCGCCGCCTACTTTCGCCTCACCGCCGCCACCGCGCGCCGCATCCTCGGCGAAGTCGAACGCTCGGTATCGATGTGGCGCAAGGTCGGCCGCGCATTGGGCATAAGTGCGCACGAACTCGACGCTTTTGCCGAGGCGTTCGAGCATGGTGAGCGCGGCGTCGGCGCAACGCTGGGAACGCGTTGATGCCGTTGCTTGCTGCGATCAGCTTTGGTTCACATCATCAATCACAGCGCCAAACGTTCGCGCAGCTCGCGCGCCTGCCGGCGCGAAACGTCAACGGTGCTGCCATCCTTGAGCGTGAGCAGGTAGCCGTCACTGATCGATTGTTCGATTGAACGCACCTGGCGCAGGTTGACAAGGGTGTTGCGATTGGCGCGGAAGAACTGGGTCGGGTCGAGCCGACTTTCGAGGGCGGCCAGGCTGCGCGCCAACAATGCGTGCTCATTGCGAAACCAGACCCGTGAATAATTGCCATCGACCACGATGCGGATGATCTCGGCGAGTGTGACGAACCAGCAGCGCTCGCCGTCGCGCAGAAAAACCCGATCATCAGGGCCCAGCGGTGAGCCACCGGCATCGATACCGGCTGGCGGCACATCGAGCTGCGCACGCACGCGCTGCAGGGCCTGGGCGAGGCGCGCGGGTTCCACTGGCTTGACCAGATAGTCGAGTGCATTGGCCTCGAACGCACGCACCGCGTACTGGTCGTAGGCGGTGGTGAACACCACGCAGGGCGCCGCTTCGAGTGCATCGAGCACATCAAAGCCGGTGCCCGATGGCAACTGGATATCGAGGAACAGCACGTCCGGCTGGAACGTTGCGATGGCGGTGCGTGCGCTGGCAACGTCGTCGGCTTCGCCAACCAGGTCTACATCTGTGATCGCGCCCAGCAGGGTGCGAAGTTCCTGGCGGGCAAGCCGCGCGTCATCGACAATCAGTGCGCGCATCGGTGCCGTCATTGGGGAATCTCCAGAGTAGCGAGCACGTCGTTGCCGACCTGCCGCAGTTCGAACGTCGCGGTTCCGGTCCAGCGCGCCAGCGCGTTGCGCAGATACGCAAGGCCAACGCCGGTGCGGGTGGTCTCCGGCGCGCCATGCGCGTGCAACACGCCCGGGTTGCGCACGACCAGTTGCAATCGTGCCGCATTCAGCGTGGCGCTGATGACCAGTTCGCCACCGTCCGGAGTGCGTGCGATGCCGTGCTTGATGGCGTTTTCCACCAGCAGTTGCAGCAGCATGGGCGGCAGTGCGGTATCGAGTGCCGCTTCGGAAACCTCTTCGCGTACCCGCAGCCGCTGTTCGTAATGCACCTGTTCCACCGCCAGGTAGTCGCGCACCACCGCCAGTTCGTCGGCCAGTGTCACCCGTTCGTTCTGGTGATGCTCCAGTGCATGGCGCAAGGTGTTGGACAAGCGCGTCACCAGCTCGCGGGCGCGTTCGGTATCTTCATTGATCAGTGCCCGCAGGTTGTTGAGCGCATTGAACACGAAGTGCGGATTGAGGCGTGCGCGCAGGGCATCAAGCTCCAGTGCATGGCGCGCCGCCTCGGCCTTGAGCCGCGCCACTTCGCCATGGCGATAGCGACGAAGTGCATGCACGCCAACCCATGCCGCCGTCCACAAAGCCAACACGATGGCGGTGTTGATCCAGTAGCCGAAGATCGCCATGGGCGTGAAGGAGGCGTCCGCCGACAGGCTGACCCACTGCCAGTGCAAGGCCAGCCTGAGCGCCAATTGGATCAGCGCCTGCACCAGTGCCGCACCGAGCATCACTGCCAGTAACAGGCGCGCTGGCAGAGCCAAGGGGCCGAGCGCGAACCAGTCCCGGCGCAGTGCCTGCCAGCGCAGCGCGCCGCTGACCAGAAACATGCCCACGCTCAGCACCACACTGATCAGCAACATGCCCGATGACCAGCCGGCGAAGGCGGAAAACAGCAAGGCACTTAGCGCGAGATACAACGCCCACGCCAGCGCATTGAGCAACCAGAACCGCCGCGCCGGGGTTTGCGGGATCATGCGCGCACTGCCGTGCGCGGGGAAGTGGTCAGCCAGCAGTACGCACGCATCGCGATTATTTTCCGGTTCCCGTGTTGGCGCTCAAGAACGCCCGTACCTGCGATTGCAGCCACTGCGGGTCGTCCCACATCAGGAAATGGTAACCGCTATCACTCATTTCGATACGAACACCGTCGAGCGCCGCATATTGGTCGCGGAAGATCGACTCCGTCGATTCGCGGGTGGCGCCGTATTGCGCATAGGCGGCCCATGCGCCGAGCACCAGTGTCGGCGTGTGGATGTCCTTGATAGCCGCGCGTACATCGGTGGTCATTAGTTCATACAGGGCCTGGGTGGTGGTGGCGCGATCACTGGCGCGGCCCCATTCGCCCAGCGTTTTTACCCGCTCGGGCGAGCGGTTCATGCCTGCCAGTGCCGCCTGGGCATTGCGAAAGAAGCTCTCATCATCGGCAGCCAGCATGCTCTGGCGCATGCCTTCGGCCATCGGCGTAACGCTTGCCACCGTCGCGGCCGGGTTTTGCGCCGCCGGGAAGAAGGGCAACGAATCGACGATGATCAGCCGCGAAAATGCCCGCGGTGATTTCAGCGCCATCTTCAGCGCCAACAAGCCGCCAAGGCTATGTCCGATCACCACCGGCGAGCGCAAGCCCTGCTCGTCAACATAGGCCAGCACGCGATCGCGCATGGTATCGAGAAAGGCGTCGCTTGCAACGGCCGGTTGGCCGGCAAAGCCAGGCAATTGCAGCAGATGGCATTGCACTTCGGGTCGCAGGGCGGCGCAGGTTTCGCGCCAGGTGTCGGCGGCGCTGTTCAGGCCGGGGATCATGATCAACGGGCTGCCCTTGCCGATCACCTCAACGCCAAGGCCGTGGTTATTGCGTGCCAGTGCCTCAGCGGAAGCGAGCGTGACATTGCCCAGCGCCAGCAGTGCGGCAATGGCAAGGGGCTTGAGCGCGTCGAGCAGGCTGTCGGACGAGTGCAAGGATCGGGGTGTCGCAAAGAATGCGGTCATGGCATATCTCCGTGGTAGGTGCTGGTTATCCTGCGTGATGCCCCGCTTGCCCTGGCAAACAATATGACGAGTGGTCGCTCGGGATGGCTGGCGGTTGCGCAGGCGGCAAGAGCGGTGGTGCAAAACGCGTGGATGTTGTCGGGCGTCAGAAGGCGGCAATCAATCACGCCGCTTGATTGCGTGTGCCGGAAGCCAGAGCTCGAAACGTCCTGGCGCCTGTGGGTTCGTCACAAGTTCGGTGCTTGACGCTCGGTACACCTTGGCGATAAAGGGCGGTGGAGAGCGCAGGACACCCAATTTTCCACCGAAAGAGTGGGTGTCCGAGATCACCCCGCGAGATCTTCCCGAAAGAGTGGGTGTCCGAGATCACCATCCGAGATCACCACCGACTCGCGCGCCGCCGACCAGCTCACGGGCGGCGCGCGCATGGGCAGCTGAAAGCTTCGGTATTTGCGCCAGTGTGAGCAGATCTGCATCGAAAACGCTCCGTAGCTAGGCGGATGCACCATGACATGCATAGAACAATGCGCTTTACTATGCACAATAAGCGCAACGAGGTCGATATGACGCCCATTTTCCCGCTCGACCAGCTCGCAGCTCAGCGCTTCGAAACGCCGATCATCCTGAAGCAAGTGGCGGCCGCGAGTCGGCAGTTGGCCGAACTCAAGGGTGTGGTGGCTTCCATCCCGCACCAGGGCATCCTGATCAATACGCTGGGCTTGCAGGAAGCCAAGGACAGTTCGGCCATCGAGAATATCGTTACCACCCACGATGAGTTGTTTCGCAACGCGGTGTTTCCGGACGCGGGCAGTTCGCCGGCCACCAAGGAAGTGGCACGCTACCGTCAGGCATTGCGGGTCGGATTCGAAGCAGTGCGCGCGAGCGGCTTGCTGACCAATAACCACATCCTGCAGATTCAACAGGAGCTGGAGCAAAACAATGCCGGCTTTCGCAAGCTGCCCGGCACCGCACTCAAGACCGCTGCCGGAGAAACGGTCTACACCCCACCGCAACATCCGGCAGCGATCGTGGCCTTGATGGGATCGCTGGAGCAGTTCATCAACGACGACGCGCTGTTCGATGCCGATCCCTTGATCAAGATGGCGCTGATCCATCACCAGTTCGAAAGCATCCATCCTTTTTACGATGGCAATGGCCGCACCGGCCGCATCATCAATGTGCTGTACCTGGTCAAGCAGGGCTTGCTCGAACTTCCGGTCCTCTACCTTAGCCGCCACATTGTGCGCACCAAGTCGGACTACTACCGCCTGCTGCAGGCGGTGCGTGAAGACGATGCCTGGGAAGCCTGGGTGCTGTACATGCTGGTCGCAGTCGAACACACCGCCCGCGAAGCGATCACGACCATTCAGGCAATCAAGCAGTTGTTGCTGGACGTCAAGCACCGCATCCGCGCGCAACACCGTTTTTACAGCCAGGACCTGATCAACAACCTGTTCAGTCACCCATACACCAAGATCGAATTCATTCAAAACGATCTCAAAGTCTCGCGGCTGACCGCCAGCAAGTACCTCGACGCACTGGCCGCCACCGGTTTTGTGCATAAGCAGAAAATCGGTCGCTCCAACTACTACATCAACCTGCCGCTGTACCGCATCCTCACCGGTGACGAGCGGTTGGGAGACAAAGCGTAAGGATCACCGCCAGAGCGCCCAGGCACAGCACGGCAAAATCCGTCGAGACCCTCACCCACGACCAGGCCAAACGGAAGAAAGGTTTCTCGGCCGAACCGCCATTGTTCGTCCAGAAAGAACAGGAAATCCCCGGAAAGCGGCGCTCCCGGCGCAACGCCAACCTGGATCCGCAACGGTCTGGCGCGGCGGCAACGAGCAGGCATGGACCTGGTCCAAGGCACGACTGGCGGCCCGGCAGCGCAGCCGCTCGTGGGTGCAGTGGATGCGCGTTACCCACCCGGGCTTTCGACCGGACCTGGCCCCGGCCTGGCAACACAGCCTTTGCCGATCCGGCGAAACTATTCGGTCGGGTCCGGCTTGGTCAGTTTATCCAGCACCTTCTTCCCTTCGGCCGATTGGGCCAGGCCCTCCAGCATGCTGGCGACGGCGGTGCCGCCACCGGCCGAGAACAGATCCATGACGTTGGACAGTCCCTTGGCCGGGGTGCCGGCGTTGGCGATGACCTTGATCTCGGCGGTCTTGAGCGCGCCGGCCTGGGCCTCGCCGACCGCCTGTGCCGCTTCGATGTTGCGGATTCCGAGCAGATAGTTCTGGTAGCCCTGGTCGCTGCCGATTTTCTCGGCCAGCTTGATCTGCGCGTCCACCGGCGCCATCAGGATTGCGGTTTCGGCCGAGCCCTTGGCCGCGCCCTCGACCGCGATGCCTTCGGCATTGCGCTTGGCCGCTTCCAGCTGGCCCTCGGCGGTCAGCACCGTCTGCTGCTTGTTGCCTTCGGCCTCGACGATGGCGACCTGCTTGCTGGCTTCGGCCTGGACGATGGCGACTTCCTTGGATTGGCCGGCGGCGATCACGGCGACCTCGCGGCTGATCTCGGCGCCGCGCACGTTCTTGACCTGGACCACGTCCATTTCCCTGGCTGCGGTTTCGCGCTGCTGCACCTTGACCTGCTGCGCGGCCTGTTCGTTGGCGACGCCGACGTTCTTGTCCTTCTCGGCGGTGCGCAGGCCGACCTGTTCGGCGGCCAACTGGCGCGACATTTCGATTTCGCGCTTGGCGGCGATCTCGGCCATTTCGGCCTGGCGCGTGTTGTCGGCGACTACCAGCCGCGATTCGCGTTCGATGCCGGAGGTGCGCTTGGCCATGATGTTGTGGATGACCTCGCTGTCCTTGGTGTCGCGGATGTCCATCAGCTCGATGTTTTTTATGGCTTCGACACCCCAACTGCCGAGCTGCGGCTGTACTTCCCGAGTGAAGGCCTCGCCAAAGCGGCTGCGGTCGAGCATGATCTGGTCGATTTCGTGGCCGGCCAGCACGGTGCGCACCGAGCCCTGCACGATCGCGGTCAACTGGTCCTTGAGCTCGCCGAACGAGGCCACCCGCTGCGCCGCGGTGTTGGAATCGGTGATCCGGAAGAACGCCATCACGTGGACCAGAAACGGCACCCGTTCCTTGTCGTAGGCGGCGTAGTCGGGCAGGTCGATGGCGAAGTTCGACACCGGCAGCATGATCTTCTGCAGGCCGATCAAGGGAATCCACGACGGCCACTCGTAGTAGGTGTTGCTGGCAAAGCCCTTGCCGTAGGACACGGTGCTCTTGCGGCTCTGCACGATATGCACTTCATTGACCGGCACCACCCGCCGCAGCGCGACCACCCAGAAGAACAAGGTGAGGGCGAGGATCGCCAGGGCGAGGCCGATGACAAACAAAACTGCGGGTGAGTCGAGCATGGGGATTCCTGGTCCGGAGTGGTGGATTGCCGATCGCGCCGAAGGGGCTTCGGCGTTGCCGGTGGGAGGGGTCTGGTGCCGCGTGCTCGGCCCAGGCGTGCGGTGCTGGCTCAGCCCAGGGCGTGGGCGAGTTCGGCTTTGAGGTCGGCCAGGTCTTCGACGCCGACCGACAGCCGCACCAGGCCGCCGTTGATGCCGAGGCGGGCGCGCTGGGCTTCGGGGACCGAGGCATGGGTCATGATCGCCGGATGGTTGATCAGCGATTCGACCCCGCCCAGGGATTCGGCCAGGCCGAACAACTGGCAGCGTTCCATCAATCGCCGTGCCGCCTTCAGACCGCCCCTGACTTCGATCGAAATCATGCCGCCGAAGCCGTCCATCTGGCGCTTGGCCAGGGCGTGCTGCGGATGCGATTTGAGGCCCGGATAGATCACCCGGCAGAGCGCCGGATGTTTGTCCAGCCAGCGCGCCAGCGCGCCGGCGTTTTCGCAATGTGCGCGCATGCGCAGGTGCAGGGTCTTCAGTCCGCGCAGGGCGAGAAAACTGTCGAACGGACCGGCGATGCCGCCGACCGCGTTCTGCAAGAAGGTCATCTGCTCGCGCAGTTCGGCGTTGTCGCCGACCACGACGATGCCGCCGACCATGTCCGAGTGACCATTGAGATATTTGGTGGCCGAATGCATGACCAGGTCGGCGCCGAACTCCAGTGGGCGCTGCAGCATCGGCGAGCTGAAGGTGTTGTCTACCGCGAGCAGCAGCTTGTGCTTGCGGGCGAACTTGCCGAGTCGGGCCAGATCGACGATCTTGAGCATCGGGTTGGTCGGGGTTTCGGCCCAGATCATCCGGGTATTGGGTTGGATCGCGGCCTTGAGCGCGGCTTCGTCGTTCAGATCGACATAGCTGAAATCGAGCCCGGCGCTGCGCCGACGCACCCGTTCGAACAGGCGGAAGGTGCCACCGTACATATCATCCATGGCGATCACGTGGCTGCCGCTGTCGAGCGTCTCCAGCACGCAGGCGGTGGCGGCCAGGCCCGAGGCGAAGGCATAGCCCTTGCGGCCGCCTTCGAGCGCGGCCACGCAGTCTTCAAAGGCGAACCGGGTCGGGTTGTGCGAGCGCGTGTATTCGAAGCCCTTGTGTACACCGGGGCTCTGCTGCACATAGGTCGAGGTGGCATAGATCGGCGTCATGATCGCGCCGGTGCTGGGGTCGGGCGATTGCCCGGCGTGGATGGCGCGGGTGCCTAGACCCTGGATTTTGGCGATTTTGCTCATCGGGATTCCGTTGGGTGCAGAACGAAGGTGGGTGGCGCGGATGCGGGCCGGGTGCCGGTAGTCTCAGCGCCAGCCGGTGGTGATCGGATAGCGTCGATCGCGGCCGAAGGCGCGCCGCGACAGCCGCGGTCCGGGGGCCGACTGGCGGCGTTTGTATTCGTTTTTGAGGATCATGCGGACGACCCGTTCCACGGTATCGGCAGCATAGCCTTCCGCGATGATCTCGGCGCGCGAGCGGTCAAGTTCGATGTAGCGGTACAGGATCGCGTCGAGCAGCTCGTAGGGTGGCAGCGAATCCTGGTCGAGCTGGTTGGCGCGCAATTCGGCCGAAGGCGGGCGCTCGATCACCGCTTCCGGCAGCGCCGGCGACAGCGTGTTGCGATAACGCGCCAATTGCCAGACTTCGGTCTTGTAGACATCCTTGAGCGGGGCGAAGCCGCCGCACATGTCGCCATACAGGGTGGCATAGCCGCAGGCCATTTCGCTCTTGTTGCCGGTGGCGAGCAGCATGTCACCAAACTTGTTGGACAGCGCCATCAACAGGGTGCCGCGAATGCGTGCCTGCAGGTTTTCTTCGGTGACATCGGCGGCACGGCCGTCCAACAACGGCTTGAGGGTCGCCAGCAGACTGCCGAAGGCGTCCTCGATCGGCACCACGTCGTAGCGCACACCGAGCCGTTCGGCCTGGCTGCGCGCCAGTTCCAGCGACAGCTCGGCGGTGAAGCGGGTCGGCAACATCACCGCGCGGACTCGCTCGGCGCCGAGGGCATCGACCGCAATGGCCAGGGTCAGGGCCGAATCGACCCCGCCGGACAGGCCCAGCAGCACCCCGGGAAAGCCGTTCTTGTCCACATAATCGCGGCTGCCGCGGACCAGGGCCCGATAGAAGCGGGACAGATCTCCGGTTTCCGGCAGCGGCCAGTCCACGCTGATGAACCGCCGCGACTGCGGTTCGAAGTCGAGCGCCAGCAGATGGTCCTCAAATGCCGGTGCCGGCCCCTGCATCACCCCATCGCCGTTGACGCAGAAAGCGCCGCCGTCGAACACCAGGTCATCCTGGCCGCCGACCACATTGACGTAGGCGATCGGCACGCCGTGGGCGAGCGCGCGCTCGCCCACCTGGGCCTGGCGGCTTTGGCGATTGATCCGGTCGAAGGGCGAGGCGTTGATCACCAGCAGTGCCTCGGCGCCGGCGGCGACGGCGCCGGCGGCCGGTTGCTGCTCCCAGATGTCCTCGCAGATCAGCGGAGCGAAACGCACCCCGGACAGCGTCACGATCGCGGTCTGATTGCCGGCGGTGAAATAGCGCTTCTCGTCGAACACGGTGTAGTTCGGCAGCGCCTGCTTGCGGTAACAGGCCAGCACCTGGCCGTCGCGCACCCAGGACAGGGCGTTGTACAGGTATTCGCCATCGGCCAGCGGGTGGCCGATGATCGCGTCGATGCCGCGAATGCCAGCGACCAGTGATTCCAGATGCTCGGCGCAGGTACGGATGAAGCTGGGGCGCAGGAACAAGTCTTCGGCCAGATAACCAGATAGCGACAGTTCGGGAAATACGATCAGGCCGGCACCCAGCCGATCACGCGCCTGTTCGGCCAGTTCGCGCATGCGCGCGGCATTCTGGCCAACCGCCCCGGCCGGGAAATCGAACTGGGCGAGCGCAATGCGGATCGGCGGCATGGGGTTTTTGGGAATGGGCTATCGGGAATCGGGAAACGGGAAACGGGAAACGGGAAACGGGAATCGAGAGCGGCGTCACCCCGGCGCACGCCGGGGCCCAGTGTCGGGTCGGCGCGATCGCTGGGCACTGGGTCCCGGCTTGCGCCGGGACGGCAGATGACTTCCCGACCTTGGTCAGCCCCGCCTGAATGTCCGCTGGAACCTGCGGGGCTTACCACCGCCTCGACTATTTTCTGGCCTTGAGCAAGGCATCGATGGCGCGGCCGAGATCGGCCGGAGATCGGACCGTGGTCACCCCGGCCGCTTCGAGCGCGGCGAACTTGGCCGCGGCGGTACCCTTGCCGCCGGAGATGATCGCACCGGCGTGGCCCATGCGCTTGCCGGCCGGTGCGCTCGCCCCGGCAATGAAGGCGACCACCGGCTTCTTCACGTATTCGCTGATGAATTCGGCGGCTTCTTCTTCGGCGCTGCCGCCGATTTCGCCGACCATGATGATGCCCTCGGTCTGCGCGTCGTCCTGGAACAGGCCCAGGCAGTCGATGAAGTTGAGACCGTTGATCGGATCGCCGCCGATGCCGATGCAGGTACTCTGGCCGAGTCCGGCCTGGGTGGTCTGGAACACCGCTTCATAGGTCAGCGTGCCGGAGCGCGAGACGATGCCGATCTTGCCGGGTTGGTGGATATGCCCCGGCATGATGCCGATCTTGCATTCGCCCGGGGTGATGATGCCGGGGCAGTTCGGCCCGATCAGCACGGTATCCGGATAATGCGCGAGCGCGTTCTTGACGCGCAGCATGTCCAGTACCGGGATGCCCTCGGTGATCGCCACGATCACCCGGATGCCGGCGTCGGCGGCTTCCAGTATCGCGTCGGCGGCGAACGGCGGCGGCACGAAGATCATGCTGGCGTCGGCGCCGGTCTCGTTGACCGCGTCCTCGACCGTGTTGAATACCGGCAGGCCGATGTGCGTGCTGCCGCCCTTGCCCGGGGTGACCCCGCCGGTCAGTTGGGTGCCGTAGTCCAGCGCCTGTTCGGAGTGAAAGGTGCCCTGGCTGCCGGTGAAGCCCTGACAGATCACCTTGGTCTTCTTGTTGACGAGAACGCTCATGCGGATTCCTCTGGAAAGCGTCAACCGGGTCGCTGCGGTCGACGTGGATCGATGGGGGGTGAAGATCAGGCCAACGCAGCAACCGCCTTGCGGGCGGCGTCGTTCAGATCGGTGGCCGGGATGATCTTGAAGCCGGACGCGGCCAGCAGCTCGCGGCCCTTTTCGACATTGGTGCCTTCGAGCCGCACCACCACCGGGATGGTCACGCCGACTTCCTTGACCGCGGCGATCACGCCCTCGGCGATCATGTCGCAGCGCACGATGCCGCCGAAAATGTTGACCAGGATCGCGCGCACCTTGTCCGAAGACAGGATCAGCTTGAACGCCTCGCTGACCCGCTCCTTGGTCGCGCCGCCACCCACATCGAGGAAGTTGGCCGGCTCGGCGCCGTTTAGCTTGATCACGTCCATGGTCGCCATGGCCAGGCCGGCACCATTGACCATGCAGCCGATGCTGCCGTCCATCTGCACATAGTTCAGGTGATGATCGGCGGCCTCGGCCTCGGCCGGGTCTTCCTGGCTGACATCGCGCATGGCGACCAGTTTGGGATGGCGGAAATCGGCGTTGTCGTCGGAATTGATCTTGCCATCCAGCGCGATCAGATCGCCGCTGGCCACCACCGCCAGCGGGTTCAGCTCGATCAGACTCAGATCCTGCTCCATGAACATCCGGTACACGCCCTGCATGATCTTGGTCAATTGGCCGACCTGCTTGGTGTTCAGTTCCATGGCGAAGCCGACCTTGCGGCACTGGTAGGGTTGCAGGCCCTGCACGTAGTCGACCAGCACGGTGTGGATCTGCTCCGGGGTCTCGCGCGCCACCGTTTCGATATCGACGCCACCTGCGGCCGAGACAATGAACGACACGGTCTTGCTGGCGCGGTCGACCAGGGCGCTCAGGTACAGCTCCTGCTCGATGTCGTTGGCCTCGGTGATCAAGACCAGGTTGACCGGCAGCGCGCGGCCACCGCTCTGGTAGGTGCTCATGCTCTTGCCGAGCATGCCGGCCGCGGCTTCGCGTACCGCGTCGATACTGGCGCAGAACTTGACGCCACCGGCCTTGCCGCGGCCGCCGGCGTGGATCTGCGCCTTGACCATCCATTGTTCACCACCGATCGCGCGGGCGGCTTCGACCGCCTGTTCGGGCGTGCCGGCGACGCGGCCGGCGGGCACCGGGATGGCGTAATCGGCAAACAGCAATTTGGCTTGGTATTCGTGAAAGTTCATCGGTCACCTGGTTCGGGCAGCGGGCGAAAGACCGGCATCATAGCGAGGGCAGCCGGAAACGGGGAGGCTGGAGTGGCGCAGCGGAAGTGTGGGAGAGGGGGAGTGGGAGCGACGGAACGTCGCGACTGTCGCCGGGTTCGGCGGTCGCGACGTTCCGTCGCTCCTACAAAAGCACCCCGGGCTGCTGCCTTTCTGTCTTCCGTCCTCTGTCATCCGTCCTCCGGAACTGGCATTGTGCGGCTACCGCATCGCTGTCCGGTCCTCACCTGTGAATTCCCCACGCTCCGGTTTTCGATTTTCGCCGGTTTTCGTGCGCAGCCCGGACCTGGTGCGGCGCGAACGCTATTTCTTCGGCCTGTTCCGGGTGTTCGAGGCGATGCTGCTGGTCGGCATCAGTTTCAGTCCCTTGGCCGACCAGTTGGTCACCCTGGTCGCGCCCGATGTTGCCAAGGCGGCTTCGGTGCTGTTTCTGATCGCCTCTGGCACCCTGTTCGTGTGGGAAGTGCGTTCGGCCGGCGAACGGGCACTGCCGACCGGGGTCGGGCTCGCGCTCGACGTCATGGTCGGGGCACTGGCCCTGCACGCCACCAGCGGACTGGACGGTGGTATCGCCTCGCTGCTGCTGATCAACCTGGCCGCCGGCGGGGTGCTGCTCGGGCCGCAGCTCGCCTTTCTGTTTGCGGCGATCGCGGTCGCCCTGCAGTATTTCGAGCGCTCGCTGTCGATCATGCAGGACGGTATCGCCGAGCGCAGCCTCACCGAGGTCAGCCTGTTCGCGGTCGGCTATCTGGCGGTGACCGGGCTCAGTCAGATGCTGCGCCAGGAAGTGCGCTTGCGCCAACGCCTGGTCGAGCAGCGCGAATCCGACGTCGAAAGCCTGAGCCAGCTCAATGACTTGATCATCCGACGGATGAAATCCGGGGTGCTGGTGATCGAGGCCGGCGGCCGCATCCTGCGCATCAACGAGGCCGCCTGGAGCCTGCTCGGCAACCCCAGCCCGACGCGCAAGGACATCGCCGAAGTCTCGCCGGTGCTGTGGGACCGCATACAGCGCTGGCGCGCCAGCAGCAAGATCGAGTTCGAGCCGGTCGCGCTGGTCGAAAATGGCACCGAAGTGGTGCCGCGCTTCGTCGCCGTGCCGCAGTCGGCGGCGCGTTCGCTGATCGTGTTCCTGGAAGACACCAGCCAGGTCACCCGCCAGGCCGAGCAACTGACGCTGAGCTCGCTTGGCCGGCTGTCGGCCAGCATCGCCCATGAAGTGCGCAATCCGCTGGCCGCGATCAGCCACGCCGCGCAACTGCTGGCCGAATCGGAACAGATGCCGCAGTCCGACCAGCGCCTGCTCGAGATCATCCGCGGCCAGTGCCTGCGCATGAACGCGATCGTCGAGAACATTTTGCAACTGTCGCGACGCGAGCGCTCCAAACCGGAACTGGTCAACCTCACGCGTTGGGTGGGCGAGTTTGTCGACGAGTTCAGGGGCGTGCAGCCGCTCGGCGCCGACGAGCTGCGCGCCAATGCGCCGGAGACGCCGATCAATGTGGTGTTCGATCCCGACCAGTTGCAACAGGTCGCCTGGAACCTGACCAAGAACGCGCTGCGCTACGGGCGGATGCCGGATCAGCCGGCGCGGATTTCGGTGTCGGCACGGCGCCTGCCGGATTCCGGCCAGCCGGTGCTGGAGGTGATCGACCGCGGCCCCGGGGTACCGGAGAAGCTGCGCCCGCATGTGTTCGATCCATTCTTCACCACCAGTGAATTCGGCACCGGACTCGGGCTGTATATCGCCCGGCAATTGTGCGAGGCCAACCAGGCGACGCTGGAGCTGGTGCAACTGGCCGGTGGCGGCGCCTGCTTCCGCATCCAGTTTCACGGCCAGCCGGAGCCGGTCGCCGACGGCGCCATGCGCGCTTGATGCTGGCGCCGCCGGCGCGGATTTGGTAGAACGTCTGATCAACCCTGGGGCTTGGGTGTAGTAAATCGATAAAGGTGACATCCTGCTTGTCTTTTGCCCGATCCGCTGCGTTGCGCACCTGGTTATCCAGTGGAAGCATGCGTCCCATTGCGCGCCTTGCAGGCCGGGAAAAATCTTTCGTAATCTGCACTTTATTGGTTGACAACGCCTTCGCATGAGCCGCCAGACCGCACTGATCATCGACGACGAGCCCGACATCCGCGAACTGCTGGTGTTGACGCTGACCCGCATGGGGCTATCGGTGGAGACCGCATCGACCGTGCGCGAGGCGCTCGACCGGCTGGCCGAGCACGAATACGACCTGTGCTTCACCGACATGCGCCTGCCCGATGGCAGCGGCCAGGACATCGTGCTGCATATCGCGCGCGCGCACCCACGCATGCCGGTGGCGATGATGACCGCGTTCGGCAATGTCGATGCGGCGGTGCAGGCACTCAAGAACGGCGCCTTCGACTTCGTTTCCAAGCCGGTCGATCTGACGGTGCTCCGGCGTTTGGTGCAGACCGCTCTGCGGCTGGGCGAGGAGCGCAAGGCCGAGGTCTCGGTGTCGAACGAGCGCCTGCTCGGCAATTCGGCGGAAATGCAGGAAGTACGGGCGACCGTGGCCAAAGTGGCACGCAGCCAGGCGCCGGTGTTCATCTATGGCGAATCCGGCACCGGCAAGGAACTGGTCGCGCGCATGGTGCACGAGCTTGGGCCACGCGCTTCCGGCCCGTTCGTGCCGGTCAATTGCGGGGCGATCCCGACCGAGCTGATGGAGAGTGAATTCTTCGGCCACCGCAAGGGCAGCTTCACCGGCGCCAGTGGCGATAAGGAAGGTCTGTTCCAGGCGGCCAGTGGTGGCACCCTGTTTCTGGATGAGGTCGCCGACCTGCCGGTGCACATGCAGGTCAAGCTGCTGCGCGTGATCCAGGAAAAGGCGGTGCGGCCGATCGGTTTCAACGGCGAGATTCCGATCGACGTGCGGGTGCTGTCGGCGACCCACAAGGACCTGCAGCGGCTGGTCGAACAGGGTGAGTTTCGGCAGGATCTGTATTACCGGATCAATGTGATCGAACTGCACGTGCCGCCATTGCGCGGGCGCGGCGAGGACATCGACCTGCTGGCCGATCGTTATCTCGACCGGGTCGCGCCGGAGTGGGGCATCGAGCGCCCGCAATTGACCGCCGCCGCCGCCACTGCGCTGCGCGCCTACGCCTTTCCCGGCAATGTGCGGGAATTGGAGAACATCCTCGAACGCGCGATCGCCCTGTGCGAGCACAACCGCATCGAGCCTTCCGACCTGCGGCTGCCGAACCGGACGATGGAGCCGGATGCGGGCGCGGGCCGCA
>JBGSKT010000060.1:0-3044 GCA_041741075.1 Lysobacterales bacterium | reverse complement strand
GGCTGTGTTCGGTGACCGATTGCGAGCGCCTGGGCGCCGCGCGCGAACGCCTGAGCAGCGTGCGTTATGGGCTGCACCGGGCGGCACAGCGCAAGGAAGAGCGGCTGGTGTTCGACTTCCAGCGCAACCTGGCCGCGCTGTTCGTCGCCTCCACCGGCAAACCGGAAAACCGCGTGGTCGAGCAGTTCATGCAGGGATTTTTCCGGGCCGCAGCCGACGTGCGCCGGATCAGCGAACGGCTGCTGGCCAGTTGGCGCCAACGCCTGACCGGCACCGACGGGCAAGCCGCCCGTCCGATTGGCGATGGCCTGCTGTTGTGCGCCGACCGGCTTGATGCCGAGCCCGGCGAACTGCAGCCGGTGCAGGCGATGGCGGCCTTCGAGGCCTGGCTTGCACACCCGCAACTGGCAGGATTGGCAGCGGATTTCGACGCGCGCCTGTGCGATCTCGCGGTCCGCACCGACCCCGAACTATGGCGTGCGCCCGGCATCGCAGCGGCCTTCCTGCGCATCCTGCGCCACCCGGGCGCGCTGACCCCTGTGCTCGAACATCTCGCTGCCTGCGGCCTGCTGGGGCGGATCGTGCCGGCCTTCGAGCAGGTCACCGGACGCATGCAGTACGACATGTTCCATGTCTACACGGTCGACCAGCACACCCTGTTCGTGTTGCGCAAACTGCGCCTGTTTGCCGATCCCGAGCGCGCCGCCCAGCACCCGCTGGCGCAGGATCTGTACCGGCGCCTGCGCAAGCCCGAGCTGCTGCTGCTGGCCGGCTTGTTCCATGACATCGCCAAGGGCCGCGGCGGGGATCATTCCGAGCTGGGCGCAATCGAGGCACGCGACTTTGGCGCCTGGCTGGGCCTGAGTTCCACCGACACCGACCTGGTCTGCTGGCTGGTCCAGGAACATCTGAGTATGTCGGTCACCGCGCAAAAGAAAGACATCAGCGATCCCGAGGTGGTCCACCAATTTGCGGTGCGCGTGGGCGACTGGGAGCGCCTGGATCATCTCTATCTGCTGACCGTGGCCGACATCTACGCGACCAGCCCGAAACTGTGGAATTCCTGGAAAAGCCAACTGCTCGCCGATCTATACCAGGCGACCCGCTACGCCCTGCGACGCGGACTGGAGCACCCGGTGCACGCCGCCGAACGCATCGAGGAAACCCAGGGCCAGGCACTCGCCAGTCTCGGCGCGGCCGGCATCCTCGATGCCCGGGTGCGCGCGCTGTGGGACGAATTTCCGGAAGAAAGCTTTCTGCGCTTCACTCCGTCGCAACTGGTCTGGCAGACCACGGCGATGCTGGAGCACGCCGGGCAGAGCGCGCCACTGGTGGCCCTGCGCGCCCTGGGCGAGCGCGGCAGCAGCGAACTGCTGGTCTATTCACCGGATCGGGACGGACTGTTTGCGACCATCACCGCGGTGCTCGATCGTCTGCAGCTGAATGTGCTGGAGGCACGCATCGCCACCTCCAGACTCGGGCACGTGCTGGATGTCTTTCAGTTTCTGGATGCGCATGGCCAGGCGCTCTCCGATCCCGATCAGGGCGCTGACCTGGTGCAGCGCCTGCGTCACGAACTGAACAAACCGGTTCTGGATCTATCCCCGGCACGCCGCGCCTGGACCCGCCAGCAGAAGCATTTCCAGGTGCCGCTGCGGCTCGAATTTGGTAATGACGGCGGCCGTGGGCGTACTGGGCTGGCCCTGGTCTGCTCGGACCGTCCGGGCCTGCTGGCGCACGTCGCCGAAGCCTTCCGCGCCTGCGGCGTGCGCGTGCATGACGCCCGCATCGCCACCTTTGGCGAGCGCGTCGAGGATTTCTTCGAACTCACCGACCAGCGCGATCAGCCCCTGGACGACGTGCAGATGCGCGCCCTGCGCGCCACCCTGATGCACGAACTGGAATCGCCGCGGCGCTGATCGATCGCGAAAACCGCGCGGCGGCTTGGGCTTGCAGCGAAGCAGGATCGGCACGGCCCCGGACCTGATCCGGGGCTGTGCCGATCACCGCAGCCGTGCGTCGGTCTTGACTCGCTGGTGGGTAAAACATAGTATTACCCGATGATCAAGAACATCCGCAAGCTGGGTAACTCGCAGGGCATCGTGATCGACGCGGCCTTGATGGAACTGGCGCATCTGAAGGTTGGCGATGCGCTCAATGTCGAGGTACACGCGGGCGGCACGCTGACCCTGACGCCGATCCGGCCGCAGCCGTCGCGCGCGCAGGTGTCCGAAGTCATCCAGTCGACCATGCAGGACTACGCGCGAACCATGCAGAAGCTGGCATGAATGGCGGGGTGGGCGATTGCCTGCACCTGAGCGTGGACATGGTGCGCGAGATCCACGCCGAGGCAATTCGGCGATTTGGTGGTGCCGATGGCGTGCGCGAATCGGCCTTGCTGGAGTCGGCAGTGGCTGCGCCGCAGGCGAGCTTCGGCGGGCTCTCGCCATTTCATGACCTGGCCGAAGTTGCGGCGGCGTATCTGTTCTATCTATGCCGGAACCATCCATTCGTTGATGGCAACAAGCGCGCGGCCTTGGGTGCCTGCCTGGTTTTTCTGCGCATCAATGGGCTGCAGCCACAGGCCGACGGGCCGGAATGGGAGCAATGGGTGCTGGCGGTGGCGGCCACCACCATCGACCGCGAGCAGACCACCCAGAAACTGCGCAGGCTGCTGCCGCAGACGCGATAGCCTGCACTCCCTACCATGCGCCCAATGTCGGAGCCGTCCATGAGTGAACTGCAAGCCATCATCGAAAGCGCCTGGGAATGCCGCAGCGAAATCACCGTCGAAGCCGTGCCGGAGCGACTGCGCGCGGCGGTGGACGAAGTGCTCGATGGTCTGGAATCCGGTGTCTGCCGGGTCGCCGAACCCGAGGCCGGTGGCTGGCGCACCCACCAGTGGCTCAAGAAAGCGGTGCTGCTGTCGTTCCGGATCGAACCCAACCGCTTGCAGGCGGGCGCCCCCGCGCCTTACTACGACAAGGTGCCGCTGCGTTTCACCGGCTGCGATGCCGGCGCATTCGCCGGCGTCGGCGCGCGCG
>JBGSKT010000059.1:0-2173 GCA_041741075.1 Lysobacterales bacterium | reverse complement strand
ACGAACCCTGGAGACCGCCGCATGAAACCGGCCAGTGAAAAACCACGTACACCGGCGCGCATCGAGTCGCTCAAGGTCAGCAACTTCCGCGCGCTGCGTGAGGTGGAGTTCAAAGATCTGACGCCGCTGACCGTGTTGCTCGGCCCCAACGGCAGCGGCAAGTCCACGGTGTTCGATGTGTTCGCCTTTCTGGCGGAGTGCTTTGAACTCGGGCTGCGCCGCGCCTGGGACAAGCGTGGCCGCGCGAAGGAGTTGAAGACGCGCGGCGGCGAGGGGCCAGTCACCATCGAGATCAAATATCGCGAGCCGGGGTATCCGCTGATTACCTACCACTTGGCGGTGGACGAGCGCCAGGGTGGACCGGTGGTGGTCGAGGAGTGGCTACGCTGGAAACGTGGCAGCCATGGCCAGCCGTTCCGTTTCCTGGACTATCGCGAAGGGCACGGTCGGGCGGTCAGCGGCGAGCAGCCCGACGAGAAGGACAAGCGCATCGACATCCCGCTGAAGTCTCCCGATCTGCTGGCCGTGAATGCCCTGGGCCAGTTCGCCGAGCATCCCCGTGTGGCGGCATTGCGGGAGTTCATCACCGGCTGGTACGTGTCGTATCTGTCGACCGAAGGCGGGCGCGGACAGCCCGAGGCCGGGCCACAGGAGCGGCTGACCAAAACCGGCGAGAACCTAGCCAACGTCATCCAGCATCTGGCCGAGCGGCATCCCGATCGGCTGGAGCGCATCTTTCATGTGCTGCGCCAGCGCGTGCCGCGCATCGAGCGCGTGCTGGCCGAGCCGATGCCGGACGGCCGCCTGCTGTTGCAGATCAAGGACGCACCGTTCAGCCATCCGGTGCTGGCGCGCTTCGCGTCGGACGGCACGCTGAAAATGCTCGCCTATCTGGTGCTGCTCTACGATCCCGACCCGCCGCCTTTCATCGGCATCGAGGAGCCGGAAAACTTTCTGCATCCGCGTCTGTTGCCGGAGTTGGCAGAGGAATGCCGCGCGGCGACTTCGGGTACACAGCTGATCGTGACCACCCATTCTCCGTTCTTCCTGAACGCCTTGCAGCCCCGCGAGGTGCGCGTACTCTGGCGCGATGAAAACGGCTACACCCAGACGCAGCGTGCCAGCGACTTGCCTGGCGTCGGCGAATTCGTTGAACAGGGCGCGCTGCTGGGCCATCTGTGGATGGAGGGACAGCTCGGTGTGGGCGATCCGCTGGTCAACCAGGGTGCGCCAACGCGACCGCAGAATAAAGGACGCTAGGCATGGCTGCGCATGTCGAGCTGTTGGTCGAGGAGCAGTCCATGGAGGCGTTTGTACGGGCCTTGCTGCCCCGCTTGCTGCCGCAAGACAGAACCTTCGAAGTGCATGTCTTTCAGGGCAAAAGCGATTTGCTCGGCAAACTCGCGGACCGACTGCGCGGGTATGCCAGGTGGCTGCCGGATGACTGGTGCATCGTCGTCGTGGTGGATCGCGACGATGACGACTGCGTGCAACTGAAGCAGGACCTGGAAGATATCGCCGGGCAGGCCCGCTTGCGCACCCGCACCCGCGCAGGCAGTGCGCCGTGGCAACTGGTCAACCGTATCGCCATCGAGGAACTGGAAGCCTGGTATTTCGGCGACTGGGAATGCGTGCGTACCGCCTATCCGCGCATGCCGTCGTCTATTCCGAACCAGCACAAGTACCGTGATCCGGACGGCATTGCCGGTGGTACGTGGGAGGCGTTCGAGCGCGTCATGCAGCAGCGTGGATACTTCAAGCAGGGCCTGCGCAAGATCGAAGCTGCGCGGATTCTGGGTGGGCTGATCGATGCCCAGCGCAGCCGTTCGCCGAGCTTTCGCCATTTTCAGCAAGCGGTATTGGAAGCGGTCTCGTGACCGGCATCTCGGAAGCGCTGGTCGAAAAATCTCGGCTGATTGGTTGGTGGGCGTCGGCGCTTCTTTGAAATACTCAGGGCGTTGAGTAAAATTACTCAATATGCAGAGCAAAGCGAAAAGCCCCTACCAGCGCCCGCAGGCCGCCGAGTTGCGGCGTCGCCTGGCCGAGCCGCGCCGGTTGATACAGGTGGTCACTGGTGCCCGCCAGGTCGGCAAGACCACGCTGGTGCAGCAGGTGACCGAGCGATTGCAGCGCCCGGTGCGCTTCGTCAGCGCCGACGAGCCGACCCTGCAGG
>JBGSKT010000058.1:0-3624 GCA_041741075.1 Lysobacterales bacterium | reverse complement strand
GCGTCCGGCCTGCGCACCGGTGGCGATGCGGTAGGTGATCGAGCCCATCCGCAGCGCGTCCATGCCGTCGTCACTGCCAGCGCAGTCGGTCAGGAAGGCGGACTCGTCTTCGCCTTCGAGCCAGCCTTTGCGCACCAGATGTCGGCACACGCGGCGCGCGATGATGTCCGCCAGCTGCGTCAACTGAGCGGAGGTCGGGGCGCGGGTGCGATGCAGGCGTGGTTTGCGCTGCGGTGGCTTGATGTGTTCCTCATACACGCCGTCAAGCCACAGCATGTGACGAATCGGCAGGACAGCCGATTCGCACGACCGCAGGTCGCCCGCAGGGTGGCGCACAGGGATGTGCGCCATGAAAGTGCACGTTGAGGTTGAGCGCGCTGCCGAAGCGCTGGATCAGCGTCACCGCGCCGCATTGGGCGCTGGCGCGCTCGACGCCAGCCTGATCGGCTAACCAGCGCGCGATCACGCGATGCACGATCGCCAGTACCGGGCCGATGGCTGCGGGCTTGCTGGCGAACAGAAAGCGCAAGGGGTAAGGAAAGCTCAGCACCCACTGCCGCACCGGGCGCGGGCCAAACACGTCCTCCACCAGATGCCCCCAAGTTCGACACTTCGCCCCCGAAATCGGGTCATTGTTTGGCTGTCACTTCTTCCAAATCAGTCACTTAGTGGGCTGGAATCGGAAAGCTCTGTTGTGTCACGTCCGTTCAGGTTACTGGCTTGAGAGCGGTTTTGTGCGCTGATACTGTTGTGCCGCATGTACACCCGTATTTCCCGTTCTGGCGGCCGCGCCTATCTGCAGATCGTCGAGGGCTATCGCAGCCCGGAAGGCAAGGTCCGTCAGCGGGTGATTGCCAACCTGATGCGGGTGGACACGATGGAGCCCGGTGCCTTGGATTCGTTGATTCGGGGGCTGCAGCGTGCGGCGGGTCAGGTTCCTGCCGAAGCACCGACGCGCGCTGCGCAGGCGGAGTTCGCCCCGGCGCGGGCCTTCGGTCACTTGTTTGCGCTGCACCAGATCTGGCAGCAGTTAGGCCTGGGCGATGCGCTGCGCCGCTGCTTTCGAAGTGCTCGCCGACGCTTCGATGCCGAGGCGCTGGTCCGCGCCATGGTGTTCAATCGCCTGGTGGCGCCGCGCAGCAAACTGGGCCTGCTGGACTGGCTGGACACGGTGACGATGCCCGAGTGCCCGGCGATGACGCATCAACAGTTGCTGCGCGCCATGGTGTTCGAGAACGGTCTGGCCACGGCAAAGCCTTCCAAGGCATCAGCCGCAACAGCCCCGAGCAACGCGAACTCTTCGATCAACTGCGCATCGATTAGCCAGCCTAAGGCCCGTGTTGTGTCAAAAATGACTGCCTGAAGCTAGTCTAATCAATACGTTACGTCTGGAACTGTCGAACTTGGGGGGGGTCGGCCATGGGGCGAACCGACGGATGACCCTGGCTGGGCCAGACCTCGCCTGTGGGTCGGGGGCCGGGTTCACTGCCGGCCAGCGAGATGGCCGAGGGAACGGTCAGCCGTCCAGCCGCAGCCGCGCAAAGCTGCGCTTGCCGACTTGCAGGATGTATTCGCCGCCGACTTCGAGGTTGCGGGCGCGGTCTTCGATCACTTCACCGTCGATGCGCACGGCACGTTCGCCGATCTTGCGGCCGGCCTCGGAGTTGCTGGGGCAGAGGCCGGTGGCTTTGAGCAGGGCGACCAGGCTGGTGCCGGCGTTCGCGGCCGAGAAGATTTGCAGTGGCAAATCGCCGGCCACTGCGCCGCCCTTGATCACTTCGTTCCAGTAATCAAGTGCGGCCGCGGCCGCGGCGCGGTCGTGGAAGCGGGCGACCAGTTCGGCGGCCAGGGCCAGCTTGATGTCGCGTGGGTTGGCCTGGCCGGCGGCGACTTCGGCCTGCAGCCGGTGGATGTCGGCCAGCGAGCGCTCGAAGGAGAGCAGTTCCAGATAACGCCAGAGCAGTTGGTCGGAAACCGACATGGTCTTGCCGAAGATCTGGTTGGGTGCTTCGTTGATGCCGATCGTGTTGCCGAGCGATTTCGACATCTTGTTGACGCCGTCGAGCCCTTCGAGCAGCGGCATGGTGATCACGATCTGCGGCGGCTGGCCGGCTTCGGCCTGCAATTGTCGGCCGACCAGCAGATTGAATTTCTGGTCGGTGCCGCCGAGCTCGACGTCGGCCTTCAGCGCGACCGAGTCGTAACCCTGCACCAACGGATACAGGAATTCGTGGATGGCGATCGGCTGCTCGCCGCGGAAGCGCTTGTGGAAATCATCGCGTTCGAGCATGCGCGCGACCGTGGTTTTGGCGGCCAGCTTGATCATGTCGGCGGCGTTCATACGGTCGAACCACTCCGAGTTGAAGCGCAGCTCGGTGTGCTCGCGGTCGAGCACCTTGAACACCTGTTCGGCATAGGTCGCAGCATTGGTCGCGACGTCTTCGCGAGTGAGCGGCTTGCGGGTGACGTTCTTGCCGGTCGGGTCGCCGATCATGCCGGTGAAATCGCCGATCAAAAAGATCACCTGGTGGCCGAGGTCCTGGAACTGGCGCATCTTGTTCAGCAGCACGGTATGGCCGATGTGCAGGTCGGGCGCGGTCGGATCGAAGCCGGCCTTGATGCGCAACGGCCGGCCGAGCTTGAGCCGCGCCTCCAGTTCTTCGTGCTTGAGAACTTCTTCGGCGCCGCGGCCGATCAGGTCGAGGGATTCTTGCAGGCTGCTCATGCGGGTTTCCGACAATGGTTGAATCGCGAATGATAACGGCAGGGCGGGTGAGGACGGGGAGTGCAAGGGCCCGGATGGGGCAGCTCCGATGTTCGGAGGCGCTGCGCTGCATTCTGGCTACGCCGCTGGCGGTGGGCGGAAAGCGTAGGCTGGCGGTGAGCGCAGCGAACCCCAGCGCCTTCCCCGGAGTGACCAGCTCGGTTGTTGAGCGCCGCTGCGCTTCTTCCGGGCTACGCCGCTGCGCTTCTTCCGGGCTACGCGATCGGAAAGCGCAGGGTGAAAACTGCGCCGCCGCCGTCGGCTTGGGCGGCACTGACGCTGCCCTGATGTTCTTCGGCGATTTTCCTGACCAGGGCCAGGCCGAGCCCGGTGCCCTTGTGCTTGGTGGTGGTGTAGGGCTCGAACCAGCGTTGGTCGAAGTCTGCCGGCAGGCCGCAGCCATGATCGCGCAGGTCGAGCGTGATGGTGTCGGCGTCGCTGCCGAGCACGGCCTCGACCCGCGGTTGCGCCTGGCCGGCGCTGGCCTCGATGGCGTTGGTGAGCAGGTTGATCAGCGCCTGGCGCAGACGCTCGCGGTTGCCGCGCAGGAGCATTGGTGTCGCCGGCAGCCGGCGTTCGATCGCGCACTGGCCACTGTGCTCGTACAGATCGAGCACCTCGGTCAGCAGCTCGTCAATGGCGAACGGACCGCTATCGCCGCTGGCCGGCCGAGCGTAGTCGCTGAAGGCGTTGACGATTGCCTTCAATGCATCGACCTGGGCGACGATGGTATGCGTGGCGCGGTCCAGCACTTCGGCGTCGGCCGCGGCCATTTTGCCCAGATATTTGTGGCGCAGGCGCTCGGCGGCCAACTGGATCGGGGTCAGCGGGTTCTTGATCTCGTGCGCCAGACGGCGGGC
>JBGSKT010000057.1:0-3136 GCA_041741075.1 Lysobacterales bacterium | reverse complement strand
GTGATCGATCAGGGCGCGCTCGGCGCCTGGCTCGCCGCCCAACGCGAACTGGGCCCGCCAGCACCACTGCGCTGGCCGCGCATCGACGCCGCACTGGAGCTCGGCGACGTGACCCTGATCGAGGCCGCGGACGCCGCTCCCAGGCTGACCCTGCAATCGCTGCGACTCGATCGCTGGCAGATCGACCAGGTCGCGCAGATCGAGGCCGAACTGCGGATTCCGGCACTGTCTTCGCGGCCGCTGCAACTGCAATTCGAACTCAGCCCGCGTCAGACCGAAAGCGAGCTGGCACTGGAGCCGCTGTCCGGCCGCATCGTTGGCGCGGGTGAGCCGGCGCTGGAACTGCGCGGCTTCCTGCGCATGCAGGACGTGGCGCATCTGGATCTGCAGATCAGACTGAGCACTGCCGCGCTGCCGCCATGGCTGCCGACCGGCCCGGCCCGCTTCGAACCGCTGGCCAGCGATCTGACCCTGCGTTACACCGGCGCCGTCGATGGCCCAAGCAAATTCAAACTGGCCGGCAGCCTGGCCGGCAGCCAGCTCGACGCCGACCTGCTGCTGCCGTATCGATACACCGAATACCTGGCCAGCGGGGACTTCGCCGCCCTGGCCGAACAGGTCGGCGGTTCGATCCGGCTGGAACGGATTCGCTTTGGTGATGCCGTGCTGCAGGGCATCGAATGGCACAACGAACTGGCCAATCCCTCGGAATCCCGAGCGACCGACGGAGCGCCGGCCGTGGCCACCGATCCCGGATGAGCAGCGATTTTGCCGGACGCCTGCTCGCCTGGTTCGACCAGTACGGCCGCCATGACCTGCCCTGGCAGCAGCCGCGCACGGCGTATCGGGTCTGGGTCAGCGAAGTCATGCTGCAACAGACTCGGGTCGGCACCGTGGTCGGCTATTTCGAACGTTTCATGGCCGCCCTGCCGGATCTGCCAGCGCTGGCCATGGCCAGTGAAGACCGGGTGCTGGCGCTGTGGTCCGGGCTTGGCTACTACAGCCGTGCGCTCAACTTGCGGCGTGCCGCCGGCATCTGCGTGGCCAGGCACCAGGGCGAGCTGCCGGACGGTCTGGATGCGCTGATGGCACTACCCGGAATCGGGCGTTCCACCGCCGCGGCGATTCTGGCGCAGGCGCATGGGCAGCGTCTGGCGATACTGGATGGCAATGTCAAACGCGTGCTTGCCCGCCATGCCGGCATCGACGGCTATCCCGGAACCGCCGCGGTCGAGCAAGCCTTGTGGCAACTCGCCGAGGCGCGGCTGCCCGAGGCCGCATACCGCCAGCGCATGGCCGACTACACCCAGGCGATCATGGACCTCGGGGCCACTTTGTGTACGCGCAGTCGGCCGCGCTGCGGTGATTGCCCGCTCAGCAGCGATTGCGTGGCCAGGACCAGCGGCCGCTGCGATCAATGGCCGACCCGCAAGCCGGCCCGGGTGGTGCCCGAACGTGCCGCGCTGATGTTGGTCGCGATCGATTCGCGGGCGCGGGTGTTGCTCGAACGCCGCCCTGGGCTGGGTGTCTGGCGCGGGCTGTGGAGCCTGCCCGAAGTCGCCCGGCCGTTGATCGAAGACCCAGCCAGCGCAGTCGATGCACTGTTGGTGCTGGCGGCCGGCCAAGGTCTGGCCAGCTTCGCCGCCGCCACCGCGAGCGTGCACGTATTGCCGGCCTTCGCGCATGGCTTCACCCACTTCCGTCTGCACATCCGGCCCTACCTGTTGCGGGTGCAGGAAGCGATCGCCGGCGTCGCCGAGGCCGATCATCGGCGCTGGGTAACGCCGGACGAACTCGCCGACCTGGGCCTGCCGGCGCCGGTGCGGTCCCTGCTCGCTCGGGTGCTGTCGGCGCGTGCCGAAACTGGGAGCGCCGAGCACCAGCTCGGCATGGGCCAAGCGCAAGCGACCAAGGTCAGAGCGTAGCCAACTTGGGTGGCAATGCGTTTGACTCGATTTGGTGCTGGGTATAGTTTCGCTCTCGCCCGGGGGCATCCCGGCGGAGAAAACTACTATGGGTACGAGAGCTTGGCTGCTTGGGTTAGTGGCAGTTCTGATGCCGTTCGGTGAGGGCGTGTCGGCACCGTTGAAGACAATCGAAGGACATGTGCTGACACTGGATGTAAAGGTCGCGGGCGAGCAAGTCATGACCCCAATGGTCGAGCTGGTTGCCAACGCTCCCGCCCTTGTTGAAGTGCCAGGTGCGCAGCCGAATGAGATTTATAGTTTGCAGCTTTTGTTGCAGGATCGGCAGCGTGTGGGAAAGATCGACGATGCGATTTCCGTTGCGGCGCAGCTCTCTGGTGGGGACGCCAAGTCCCAAGAACTTCTGGCAAGCCCAACCTTGTTCATTCGGCCAGGCAAGGGCGGAAGCGCGACGGTTGGGAGCGACCGTGGCGAAGTGGAAATCAGCGTGCTCACCCATGCTGTTAGGTCCCGCATCATGTCCGAAGCTGAGTATGAAAAAATGCGGGCTGGCTGCGAAGCGAAAGCAACTCCGTCGTTAGCGGCCGCAAGCGTTAGTGCTCCGAATGGCGAACCACCATCTTGCTGTTCGGTTGGATGCAGTGGAGGGAGCGGGAGGCTAAGTTGTTGTGGCGCCATTGGATGCTGCGCATGTGGTGTCTGTTGCTATCCTCCCTAGCCCTACCTTCGCACTTCTGATCCGGCCCTTCGTGTTTGCCTCGCGCCCAAGCTTAGGGAACGCTGTGAGTTTACTTTTGTGTTTTGGTTGGAGGTAAGCGTCCGCACTAGCCCATCTACCCGCGAGCCGAGGACTCTGCTGAAGTGTCTTTGACTTTGGCCGGTGGGGTCCAGGCGCAGCGGTGGTTGACGGCGGAGCCGGTCAGCACAGCCTATGTTTGTGCGCGAAATTGGCGGCCCGGCGCGATGCCACAATCGGCCGAGCTGGTGCTCGGCGCTCCCGGGTGCGGCGCTCTACACTATCGGCATGCACTCCCGGCTCCTTTGCTGTGTTTTAATCTTGTTGCCCACGCTGACGCTGGCGCAGGTGCTGCCGCAGCGCGAGTTGGCGGCGCCGGGCTGGGATCGCGGCGGCGAGGACGATCTGTTTGGTTATGCGCTGGCTGCCGATGCCGATCGGCTGCTGGTCGGCCTGCCGGGTCTGCCGACCACCG
>JBGSKT010000056.1:0-1658 GCA_041741075.1 Lysobacterales bacterium | reverse complement strand
GATACCTCTGGTTCATCACCCAAGGAGCAATCCGGAATGGTTCCAGCAACCGCGCCGGCCAGACCCGCTGGCAACTGCTGCTGCAAGCCCCCGACCGCCGCCAAATGCAGGCCGCCCTGCCCAACGTAATGGCGACTCTGTACCGCGCCCCCGAAAGCAAGCGCGTGCGCTGGTCGCTGGACGTCGATCCGCTCGGCATGGATTGAATACTCGCTGTCGTCCCGGCGCAGGCCGGGACCCAGTGCTTCACCAGAACCCGAGCCGCCACTGGGCCTCGAGTTCCGCCCGGGCGACGGCGGCCTGGTCCCGATTGCCAATATCGGACCATCCAACGGCGTCGCGCTGATTGACCTGGCCCGCGGCTGGCTGCGAGTATCGGCCGACGCCACGATCCACCCCGCGACTGACCGCGCGGGTGCCGCGAATGGACCAGAAGATGCAGAAAAGTTCGACCCGCAGAAATGGGCTGGTGCTGGTGGTCGCACTGCTACCGGCGCTGGCGCTGGCGGGTGTCCTGCACTGGTTGCTGTCCACTTACTCCGCCATGCTCGCCGGCTTCGACGGGGCGTCTTATCTGCCCACCCGCGTGCTGCTCGCCTGGCCCTATTGGCTGCCGCTGCTGCCGCTCGCGGTGATCGCGCTGTGGGGGTTCTGGCCACGGCCCGAGCACCGCGCCACCTTCGCGGTGATCGTCGGCTATTTCGGCAGCGTGTCGATTTTTGTGTTCGGGCTGGTGGCGATCTATTGGCCGGTCTACCAGCTCGGCGCCACACCTTGATGCCATGGTCAGCGGATCGGCTCAAGCATAACGCTCTCCCAAAAACGCGAACAAGGCGCGCAGGGACTGGGCTTCGCCGCCTGGTGGGCGGCCGGGGCTTGGGCGGTCGTTCCAGCCGTACAGGTCCAGATGCAGCCAGGGGATGGTTTCCGGGACGAAGCGTTCCAGGTACAGGGCGGCGGTGATCGCCCCGGCATGGCGCGAGGGGCCGGAATTGGCCAGGTCGGCGATGCTGGATTCGAACAGCTTGCGGTACGGTCGCCACAGTGGCATCGGCCACAGCGGGTCGTGCACGCGCTGGCCAGCGCTGACGGCGGCATCGCGCAGTGCATCGCGGTTGCCGAATACCGGGGTCAGCTCGGGGCCCAGCGCGATGCGGGCGGCACCGGTCAGGGTCGCCAGGTCGATGATCAGGTCGGGGTCCGATTCGGCGGCGTAGGCGAGGGCGTCGCCGAGTACCACCCGGCCTTCGGCGTCGGTGTTGTCGATTTCGACGCTGAGGCCCTTGCGGGTGGCGATCACTTCGCCCGGCCGGTAAGCGTTGCCGCCGATCGCGTTGTCCACCGCCGGGATCAGCAGTTGCAGGCGCACCGGCAGCTTGCATTGCATGATCAGTCCGGCCAGGGCCAGGGCGACCGCAGCCCCGCCCATGTCTTTTTTCATGTTGCGCATGCCCTCGGCGGCTTTCAGGTCCAGCCCGCCGGTGTCGAAGCAGACGCCCTTGCCGACCAGGGCCAGGCGCGGGTGCGCGGGATCGCCCCAATGGAGTTCGAGCAGGCGCGGCGGTCGATGGCTGGCGCGGCCGACGGCGTGGATCGCCGGAAAGTGGGCGGCGAGCAGTTCCTCACCCTGCCATTGCCGGAACGCGCCGCCATGGCGG
>JBGSKT010000055.1:0-4229 GCA_041741075.1 Lysobacterales bacterium | reverse complement strand
CGCCGGCAAACAACGCCGGGTCAAGGCCGACGGCGCGGCTGCAACCACCCTGCCCGCGCCGGCGCAGGCAATGCTGCAACGCCTGCGCCAGTGGCGTGCACGCACCGCAATCGAACACGGCGTGCCGGCCTTCGTGGTCTTCCACGACAGCACCCTCGAAGCAATCGCCCGCCGACGCCCCGACGATCTCAGCCAGTTATCCACGATCTCCGGCATCGGCCAGGCCAAACTGGCGCGCTACGGCGAAGCCCTGCTCGATTTGCTGCGCGGACCTTAGCCCGGGAATCGGGAGCGGAACCTGTGGGAGCGACGGAACGTCGCGACTGCCGACTTCGACGACAGTCGCGACGCTCCGTCGCTCCCACCAAAGCACTCCTTCTCCCGACTCCCGACTCCCGACTCCCATCTCCCATCTCCCGACCTCAGCGGCCCTTGCGCGCGGTGCGGATTTCTAACAGGCGACTCTTGATGCGGGCTTCGATGCCGGACTCGGTCGGCTGGTAATACTCGCGTTCGCCGAGCAGTTCAGGAAAGCACTGCTGGTCGTAGGCGATGCCGCCGCTGACATCGGGGTCGTATTGGTAGCCGCGGCCATGGCCGAGCTCTTTCATCAGCCGGGTCGGGGCGTTGCGCAGGGCCATCGGCACCGGCAGCGAACCAGTTTCGCGAACCTCGGCGGCGGCCGCCTTGAATGCGCTGTAGACCGCGTTGCTCTTCGGCGCCATGGCCAGATAGACCGCCATTTGCGCCAGCGCCAGGTCGCCCTCGGGGCTGCCCATCCGATCGTAGGCATCCCAGGCCGCGAGCGCACGCTCGGCCGCCGCCGGGTCGGCCAGGCCAACGTCCTCGACCGCCATGCGCAGCATCCGCCGCGACAGATAGGCCGGATCGCAGCCACCATCGAACATCCGCGCGATCCAGTACAACGCAGCATCCGGGTTGGAGTTGCGCACCGACTTGTGCAGAGCCGATATCTGGTCGTAAAAAACGTCGCCACCCTTGTCGAAGCGCCGTACCCGGTCGGCCAGAACCTGGGCCAGTATGGTTTGGTCGATGCGCCCCGCGACCGCCAGTTCGGCCGCGATTTCGAGCAGAGTGAGCGCACGCCGGACATCGCCATCGGCGGCGCGCGCGATCTGCTCCAGATCGGCCGGCTCGACTTGCAGATCGAGCTGGCCAAGACCGCGTTCGCGATCGGCGAGGGCGCGTTGCAGGGCGACGACCAGGGCCGCGACCGGCAGCGCATCGAGCACATGCACCCGGCAGCGCGACAGCAGTGCCGAGTTGAGTTCGAAGCTCGGGTTCTCGGTGGTGGCGCCGACCAAGAGGATGCTGCCGTTCTCGATCGGCGGCAGAAACGCATCCTGCTGGGCCTTGTTGAACCGATGTACCTCGTCTACGAACAACACCGTGCGGCGGCCGCCGGCAAAACGCCCGCTGGCCGTGGCCAGCACCGCGCGCACTTCGGCCAGATGGGTCAGCACCGCCGACAGGGCGACGAATTCGGCATCAGCATAATGCGCCAGCATTCGCGCCAAGGTGGTCTTGCCGCAGCCGGGCGGTCCCCACAGGACCATCGAATGCACACGTCCGGATTCGATCGCCCGGCGCAGCGCGGAGCCGGCGCCAAGCAGGCGATCCTGGCCGACCAGTTCATCAAGCGTGCGCGGGCGCATGCGCTCGGCGAGCGGGCGCAGGGCGTCGCTGGCCGAAGTGCTCAGCAGATCGTCGGAGGCTTGGGCACGCGGTTTGGCCATGGCGCCAGTCTGCCAGATCGGCAGCCGCCGGGGTCAATTGCGGATCGGAAACACCGCGGTCTTCGCCAGCGCCGGTGTACCAACCACGTCGACGCCCTTGGGCGGAGTGAAGTGGAACCATTTCGGGTCTAGGCGCGGGTTCTTCTGCCAGTGCGAGAAGCGCCATTCGGTGCGATTGTCGAGCAGGTCGATCATTACCATGCGCACCGGTGCCCTGGCATCGAAGCCGATCTGCACCTGCTTGAAGCTCGGTTCGCTGGCCCGCGAGCCGAGCTGCAGCCACTGCAAACCATCACGATCCGGCGCTGCCGAAACCACATAATCACGATCCAGCAGGCCACGATCTATCAGCACGGTGAGCGGACTCTGCGCCTCTTCGGCCGATTGCGCGCGCACCGAGACCTGGTCCAGATCCTGGTCATAGATCCAGACGTTATCGCCATCGGCCACGATCAACTGCGGGTACGGGTCGGCGTATTGCCAGCGAAACTGGCGCGGTGCCTGCAAGGCCAGGGTGCCATGGGATTCTTCCGCGGCCTCGCCATCGGGCGAATAGCTGGTCTGGCGGAAATCGCCCTTCAGCCCGACCAGGCCGCTGGCAAAGGCATCGAGCCGCGCTCGCGCCGGATTTTCGGCCGCCACCGCAGCCAGCAGCGGCAGAGCGCACAACAGCAACAGGATCGATCGTTTCAACATGGGACAACCCGGCTTGCAGGGAAGTGCAGTGTCGCCGCTGGCGACTGAATTGGCCATGACGCTTGTGCGGGAGTCGGGAGACGGCGGTCGGGAGGCGGTAAATTTTGTGGGAGCGACGGCACGTCGCGACTGTCGCCGATGGCCGCAGTCGCGACGTTCCGTCGCTCCCACAGGCTCCTCTCCCGATTGCCGATTGCCGACGGCCGGTTCCCCCGGCACCGGTCGATCCAGCGGTGGATATTGAGTCGTGCGGGCAGACCGGCTAAAGTGAGCGGCTGCCTGAACAGAGCAAGGCCGAAGCAGGATGCCGAGGCCGGCGCAGCGCACCAGGGATGGTTGATGTATGAGTGACGGGTTTTACCAGTATCCGGAGAGATGTCCGAGTGGTTGAAGGAGCACGCCTGGAAAGTGTGTATACGGGTCAAACTGTATCGAGGGTTCGAATCCCTCTCTCTCCGCCAGACAACAAGCAACAACCTCATTGGTCGGCGTTACAGAAGTGCCGATCCGTGAGCCTAATGAGAGAGAGGGTGAGAACCCTCGTGGGTTCGACGAATCGGCAGGAAGCCGATTCGGACGGCGCAAGCCGCCCGCAGGGCGAGCCACAGGGATGTGGCGAGTCAATCCCTCTCTCTCCGCCAGACAACAAGCAGTAACCTCATTGGTCGGCGTTACGCAGGTGCCGATCCGTGAGCCTAATGAGAGAGAGGGTGAGAACCCTCGTGGGTTCGACGAATCGGCAGGAAGCCGATTCGGACGGCGCAAGCCGCCCGCAGGGCGAGCCACAGGGATGTGGTGAGTCAATCCCTCTCTCCGCCAGATTCCGTAACGGTTTCAATGGTGGCTTCTGTCGGTTCCCCGCGACGATAGGCTGTGAACTCCGCCAGGCCCGGAAGGGAGCAACGGCAGCAGCTGATTCGGGTGCCGGGGGCAGGCCGGCGGAAGCCGCCACCCTTTTCCCGCCCCGCCCGCTGCCGGCGCCGATTCCGGCACTGCGGTTTGCCGCCACGGCAGCACTCAGCGGGCGACTTCGACCCGATTGCGACGATACTCGCCTGCTATTTCCGCCAGCTTTCCGAAGCAGCACTCAGCGGGCTACTTCGACCCGATTGCGACCCCGCGCCTTGGCCTTGTACAGCGCTTTATCGGCACTGGCCAGCACTTCCGCCGGCTGGTTGTGCGCCGGGGCGCGCACCGCCAGACCAAAGCTCGCGGTAACTGAAACGTATTGCTCCCGCGCCTTGCGCCTGGCACCGCGCAGTTCGGGGCGCACCCGGATGCGCCGGATTTCGAGCGCTTGGCGCGCCTGTTCGCAGGCCCGCTCGGCATCGGCCGGGTTACGGTTTTCGAAAACCAGACAGAATTCTTCGCCACCGTAGCGGAACGCTTTGCCGCCGCCATGGCGCTTGAGCACCAATGCAACCTCACGCAGCACCAGGTCGCCGGCGGCGTGGCCATGGTTGTCGTTGAATTGCTTGAAGTGATCGACGTCGACCATGGCCAGCGCATAGTCCCGGCCGAGCCGCGCCAACGCTTCGTCAAGAGAGCGTCGATTGGGCAATCGCGACAAGGTGTCGATGAAGGCCATCTGGTAGGAACCGAACAACACGGCGAGCACCATCAGCAATCCTGCCAGGCCGAGCAGCGCGTTCCACTGGCTGGGGTGGAAGTAACGCAACCAGGCGGCGGCGATCAGCAGCAGCACCAGCGCCGAGGCCAACTCGCTGCTCTGCCCGCCACGTACCCAGCGCCACAGGCACGGGACGGCGGCCAGTC
>JBGSKT010000054.1:0-3009 GCA_041741075.1 Lysobacterales bacterium | reverse complement strand
GCAGTCGGCTGAGCACCCTGCCCGCGCGCGACCGCCAGGCGTTGATCGAGCAGTTCACCGGCCTTGGCGCGCATGCCCGCGCTCAGCTCCGGCGACAGGCTCCATTTCAGCGTGCTTTTCTCGATCAGGAGCTCGGTCATGCGGTCGCGGAAGGCGCCTTCCGGAATCGACTCGATCAGGGTGCGGCACTTCTCGACCAGGCGCGCACGACCATCGGCGGTGCCCAGGTCGGTTTCCAGTTCCTGGTGCGCAAAGAAAAATTCCGACAGTGGCTGGGCCGCCTGCAGACGCGCCTCGAAGGCGGCAGCGCCTTCCTTGCGCACCAGCGAATCGGGATCCTCGCCCTCGGGCAGGAACAGGAAAAACGCCTGGCGCCCGTCCTTCATCCGCGGCAACACCGATTCGACCGCCCGCCAGGCCGCGCTGCGCCCGGCGCGGTCACCGTCGAAGCAGAAATAGACATCGCTGGCATTGCGAAACAGCAGCTCGGCGTGGTCCTTGGTGGTCGCGGTGCCGAGCGTCGCCACCGCCTCGGTGATGCCGAACTGGAACAGCGAGATCACATCCAGATAGCCCTCGACCACGATCAGCCGGCGGATTTTCGCGTGTGCCTGGCGCACCTGATACAGGCCGTACAACTCGCGGCCCTTCTGGAACAACGGCGTCTCCGGCGAGTTCAGGTACTTGGCCCCGTCCGAAGTCCCGAGCACACGGCCACCGAAGGCGATCACCCGGCCGCGACGGTCGTGGATCGGAAACATCAGCCGGTCGCGGAAGCGGTCGTAGATCGAACGCCCGTCGCCGCTGGACAAAAGGCCGGCGCGCTCGACCAGCTTGAGCTTTTCGGCATCACCGGCCAGCGCGTTCTTCAGCGCATCCCAACTGTCCGGCGCATAGCCGATGCCGAATCCCTGCACCACCGCCGCATCCAGCTCGCGCTTGCGGATATAGTCCTTGGCACTGGCACTGCCCGGCAACTGTCGCTGGAAGAAGCGCGCGGCCGCGTCGAGCACGGCCAGCATCGCGTCGATCTCGCCGTTGTCGCTGCGCTTGGCCGCGCCGCCCTCGCGCGGCACCTTGACCCCGGCGCGCGCAGCCAGCTCCTCGACCGCATCGAGAAACTCCAGCCGATCGAACTCCATCAGGAACTTTATCGCCGAACCATGCGCCCCGCAGCCGAAGCAATGATAGAACTGCTTGGTCGGGCTGACATGGAACGAGGGCGTGCGCTCGTCGTGGAACGGGCAGCAAGCCTTGTAATCGCGCCCGGCCCGCTTCAGCGGCAGCCGCGCCTCGATGATCTCGACGATATCGGTGCGCGCCAACAGATCATCGAGAAAAGCGTCGGGGATACGGGACATGGCCGGTGATTGTAGTGGACAGCCCAGGTGCGTAGCGCGACGCAGGCGCTCTTCAACAGCGGAGCTGGTCATCCGGGGATTCAACTACGTCGCGGTGTTGATTACGGAGAAAGCATGAACTCTCGCCAAGACGCCAAGAACGCCAAGGAGAGCCGAAACGGAATCGGTGGGCGGGTCGTTGACGTTGCCACAATCAGACCGGATGCGGCACGGCGTTACCCAAGCCGTCGTCGCTCCCACTCGCCGGGCCTCTGCTTTCCTTGGCGTTCTTGGCGTCTTGGCGAGAGCACATGCTTCCTCGGCGATCACCACCGGATGGCTATCCACCCTACGGGCTAACGCCCCCGCTTCGTCCTATTTTGTTCATTTCCGATCACCGCTGAAAACAGCGCATCGACGCTGGCATGCCGCTTGCCCCCGCCTTTACGCGCGTCGGCGATCGCCGCCTTGGTTTCCGCATTGGGCGCGCGGACGACGACGCTGGAAATACGCTTGGTCATTGGCTTCGATGGTTCCGGTTCGGTGCCGGGTTCAGTGTAGCGCACCGGTTCCAGGCCCTCGCTGCCATTCCGACCGCCGCGCCGACCGCCGGTCTCAGCCGGCGATCGCACCGGCCAGCTTGCCGCGCGCAATCAGCCGCTCGACGATCAGCAGCGCCGCCTGGTCGGCGTCGAGGCGGCTGGTGTCGATGTGGATTTCAGGCTGTTCGGGGGCTTGGTAGGGCGAGTCGATGCCGGTGAAGTTCTGTAGTTCGCCGCGTCGGGCCTTGGCGTACAGGCCCTTGACGTCGCGCTGTTCGGCGCTGGCCAGCGACGTGTCGATGAATACTTCGATGAAGTCATCGGCGGCGAACAGTCCGCGCGCCATGCGGCGTTCGCTCCGGAACGGCGAGATGAAGGCGGTCAGCACGATCAGGCCGGCGTCGACCATCAGCCGCGCCACTTCGGCGACGCGGCGGATGTTTTCGACACGGTCGGCTTCGGTGAAGCCTAAGTCCTTGTTGAGGCCGTGGCGGATATTGTCGCCGTCGAGCAGGTAGGTGTGTCGGCCGAGCGCGTGCAGGCGCTTTTCGACGCGATTGGCAATGGTCGATTTGCCGGCGCCGGACAGGCCGGTGAACCACAGCACGCAGGGCTTTTGTGCCTTCTGCGCGGCGCGCGCGGCCTGGTCGATGTCGAGCGCCTGCCAGTGCACGTTGTCGGAGCGGCGCAGGGCGAAGTGCAGCAGGCCGGCGCCGACCGTCTGCTGGCTGATCCGGTCGATCAGGATGAAGCCGCCGAGTTCGCGGCTCTCGCGGTAGGGCGCAAACGCGATCGGCTGGTCGAGTTCGATCTCGGCGACACCGATCCCGTTCAACTCCAGGCGATCGGCCGGCTGCTGTTCCAGCGTGTTGACGTCGATCCGGTATTTGAGCGGGGCGATGGTGGCATTGACCGTGCGCGTGCCGATCTTGAGCAGGTAACTGCGGCCCTGCAGCAGCGGGTCTTCGTGCATCCACACCAGGGTCGCCTCGAACTGGCTGCCGATCGCGGGCGGCGCGTCGTCCGCGGCCAGCAGATCGCCACGGCTGATGTCGAGTTCTTCGCTCAGCGTCAGGGTGACCGCCTGGCCGGCGACCGCACGCTCGAGATCGGCGCTGCCGCCGATC
>JBGSKT010000053.1:0-8621 GCA_041741075.1 Lysobacterales bacterium | reverse complement strand
GCCGCGCCAGGCCAACACCAGCGCGCACGGCGCAACGACCACCACCAACAGCACCGGCGGCAGCGCACTCCGCAGCAGCGCTAGCACGGCCAGCACCGTCATCGATAGCAGTGCCGCGCGCCCGATCCGGGACGGCTGCGGTTCAATTCGCAGGGAGGGCGCGGATCGCTTCGACGAGCGCGGCGAGTTCGGCATCCGGACAGTCCTGGTAGGCAAGAAACCAGCGCTGCAACAAATGATCCTCGCAGGCGAGCAGGCGTTCGAAGGTGCTCAGTTCGGTCGGGTCGGCCAGTTCGGCGCGGTGCTGCAACCAGCGTTCCAGCATCGCGTCCATTTCCAGTGTGCCGCGGCGTGCGCGCCAGCGCAGGCGGCCGAGGGTGGCGGCGGCTATGGTCATGGCCGCGGTGCTCAGCGATGCCGGTGTCGACGCATCAGAGCGAGCGCCGGGCCAGCATCGCCTGCTTGATCTCGGCGATCGCCTTGGCCGGATTTAAACCCTTGGGACAGGTCTTGGTGCAGTTCATGATGGTGTGGCAGCGGTACAGGCGGAACGGATCTTCCAGATTGTCCAGGCGCTCGCCGGTGTCTTCATCACGCGAATCGATAATCCATCGGTAGGCCTGCAACAGGATCGCCGGGCCCAGATAACGGTCGCCATTCCACCAGTAGCTCGGGCAACTGGTCGAACAGCAGGCGCACAGGATGCACTCGTACAAACCGTCGAGCTTGGCGCGGTCTTCCTTCGATTGCAGACGTTCTCGGTCCGGTGGTGGCGCACTCTGGGTGCGGATCCACGGCTTGATCGATGCGTATTGCGCGTAAAAATGGGTCAGGTCCGGCACCAGGTCCTTGACCACCGGCATGTGCGGCAACGGGTAAATGGCGATGTCGCCATTGCCACATTCGGCGATCGACCGGGTACAGGCCAGGGTATTGGTGCCGTCGATGTTCATCGCACAAGACCCGCAGATACCCTCGCGGCAACTGCGTCGAAAGGTCAGCGTCGGGTCGATTTCGTCCTTGATCTTGATCAGCGCGTGCAACACCATCGGTCCGCAATCGCTGGTGTCCAGTTCATAACTGTCGATGCGCGGATTGGCGTTGTCTTCCGGATTCCAGCGGTACACGCGGAACGTGCGCAGCGCGCGTTCACCGGCGCTTTTGGCCACCGGAAAATGCCGGCCCTTGGTCACCCGTGAGTTTTTTGGAAGCGTGAATTCGGCCATGACCATCCTCTGCTTGCAATGCGGGCGGACTTGCGCCGCCGACCCGCGGGTGAAATCGTTCCGGACCCCGCCGCCGCGGGGCAACCGGCCATCAGTATTTGCGTTCCTTGGGCGGCACCACGGCTACATCGCCCGAAGTGCACAGATGCACCGGGCGGTAGTCGATGCGCACCTTGCCGTCGCCATCGACGTGGGCCAGGGTGTGCTTCATCCAGTTGACGTCGTCGCGCGCCGGGAAATCCTCGCGGGCGTGCGCGCCACGGCTCTCGGTACGGTTCTCGGCCGAGTGAATGGTGGCCAGCGCCTGACCGAGCAGGTTCTGCAGTTCGAGCGTCTCGACCAGGTCGGTATTCCAGATCAGCGAACGGTCGCTGACCCGTACGTCGGCGAACGAGGCATTGATCTGATCGATCTTGGCAGCTCCCTCGCGCAGCGACTGGCCGGTACGAAAAACCGTCGCATCGGCCTGCATGGCGCGTTGCATGTGGTCGCGGATTTTCGCAGTGGGCAGGCTGCCGCTGGCGTGGCGCAGCCGATCAAAATTGGCCAGCGAGCGCTCCAGCGCGTCGCCGGGCAGATCCGCATGCTTGCTGCCGGGCTGGATGATCTCGGCGGCGCGAATGGCCGCTGCGCGTCCGAACACGACCAGATCGAGCAAGGAGTTCGAACCCAGACGATTGGCGCCGTGCACCGAGACGCAGGCGGCCTCGCCGATTGCCATTACCCCGGGCACCACCGCATCCGGGTCGTCGCCGCGCCGGGTCACCATCTCGCCGTGGAAATTGGTCGGGATGCCGCCCATGTTGTAGTGCGCGGTCGGCAACACCGGAATCGGCTGGCGGGTGACATCGACGCCGGCGAAGATGCGTGCGCTCTCCTCGATGCCGGGCAGTTTCTCGCGAATGGTTTCGGCGCCGAGGTGCTCCAGGTGCAGGTGGATATGGTCACCATCCGGGCCGACGCCGCGGCCCTCGCGGATCTCCAGGGTCATGCAGCGGCTGACCATGTCGCGCGGCGCCAGATCCTTGACGCTCGGCGCATAACGCTCCATGAAGCGTTCGCCGTTGGCATTGGTCAGATAACCACCCTCACCACGCACCCCCTCGGTAATCAGCATGCCGGCGCCATAGACACCGGTCGGATGGAACTGCACGAACTCCATATCCTGCAACGGCAGGCCGGCGCGCAGCACCATGCCACCGCCATCGCCGGTGCAGGTATGCGCCGAAGTGCAGGAGAAATAAGTGCGTCCGTAGCCGCCGGTGGCCAGCACCACGCTATGCGCGCGAAACAGGTGCAGGCTGCCCTCGGCCAGGTTCCAGGCCAGCACGCCCTTGCAGGCGCCGTCGTTGTCGAAGATCAGGTCGAGCGCGAAATATTCGATGTAGAAACGCGCGTCGTGCTTCAGCGCCTGTTGGTAAAGGGCATGCAGGATCGCGTGACCGGTGCGGTCGGCAGCGGCGCAAGTGCGTTGCGCGGGTGGGCCTTCACCGTACTGGGTGGTCATGCCGCCGAACGGACGCTGGTAAATCAGGCCGGCTTCGGTGCGCGAGAACGGCACGCCAAAATGTTCCAGTTCGACCACCGCCGCCTTGGCCTCGCGGCACATGTATTCGATGGCGTCCTGGTCGCCCAGCCAGTCGGAGCCCTTGACCGTGTCATAGAAGTGCCAGCGCCAGTCGTCCGGGCCCATATTGGACAAGGCCGCGGCCAGCCCACCCTGCGCCGCGACCGTGTGCGAGCGGGTCGGAAACACCTTGCTGATGCAGGCGGTGGACAGGCCCTTGGCCGCCATGCCCATGGTCGCGCGCAACCCGGCGCCACCGGCGCCGACCACGACCACGTCGTATTGATGGGTGATGATCTTGTAGGCTTCCATTGCGTTCAGGCCCCCAGGGTGATGCGGATCAAGCTGTAGACCACGGCCAGCGCCGCCATGAATGCGGCGAGCTTGACCACGATCTGCAATCCGACTTCGAGCGCCCGGCCGTGCACATAATCCTCGATCACTACCTGCAACCCGAGCACCGCGTGGTAGATCGCGGCCAGCAGGAAAGCGATCAACAGGAACGCCGCCAGCGGCTGGGCGAAGTAGGTACGCGCGTCGGCATAATCCGCGCGCAGCAGCGGCGCCGCCGCCCAGAAAAACCATATCGACAAAGGCAACAGCAGCACCGCGCTCAGCCGCTGCAGCCACCAGTGCGCAACACCGTCCTTGCCAGAACCCAGACCACGTGCCCGAGCCAGGGGATCTCTGAGACTCATCGCACACCTCCAAACAGTTCCCAAGCCACCACCAGCGTGGCGGCGGCGCTGATCACCACGACGGTCCAGCCGCTGCGTGCGGTTTGGCGAAGTTCGAAGCCGCGGCCGATATCCCAGAACAAGTGACGCACGCCATTGGCCAGGTGGAAGCTGAGACTGAACGCCAGTCCTAGCCAGACCAGGCTGCCCAGCCAGAATCGGCTGAGCCGCGCAAAGCCGGCGAAACATTCCGGGCCAGCCGCCAACGCCACCACAAAATAAACCAGCAGCAGCAGGCCCAGCGCGAGCACCACCCCGGTCATCCGGTGCAGGATCGACAACACCGAAGTGAGCTGCTTGCGGTAGATTGAGATGTGCGGCGAAAGTGGTCTGGCGACTGGCATGGCGTGGCTTCCTGAATCAACTGCGCAAATTGGTTCCCACTGGCAGAACGATCGCCGGACCACCGGCACCGACAGCGGAAGCAGGCGACAATGCCGGCAGCGCAGGTCAGGGACCCACGCCGGCGGTTAGAAATCGATGCAGCGACCGTTCTTCTCCCAATCACCGAAACGGGTCGGATCCGGGCGCAGTGGCGCAGCTTCGGGTGAAACCACCGGCGCGGGCGGCACCGGATCGGCGGAAACCGGCGGCGGTCGGTCGGAGTCCAACGTCGGCCCGTGGCCTTGAGCTGCGGTGTGGTGCGGATTCATAACCCGCAAAGAGTATTACCCTGCCCGGTCAGCGACAAGGCTTGCTTTTTTTCGAAAAACCGCAGCCCCGTTTCGGCCGGCGCAGGAATACGCCAGCCGAACCGGAGTCGCCGGTTCCCACCCTTCTGCCGACAGGACGTTCTCCATGACTGCACCGATCCAGCACCTGAGCGACATCGATCTGCTTGGTGTCAGTGGCCCCGACGGCGCGGCTTTCCTGCAATCGTTGCTCAGCAACGACCTACGTGCGCTGGATAACGAGAAAAATGCCCAGTGGACCGCCCTACTCACCCCGCAGGGGCGGGTAATCGCCCTGATGGCGCTGATCCGCATCGGTGAGCAGGAATTCCTGCTGGCGGTGCCCAGGCAGCGCGGTGAAGCGATCCGACAGACCCTGCAACGCTTCGTCCTGCGCCGCAAGCTGAGTCTGGACAATGCCGCTGGCTATGCCCTGGTCGGCACCTTGGGCCGCGAACCGGCAGCAGCCGGCACCTTACTGTCGCTGGAGTTTCGTTGCGGGCGTCGCTGGCATCTCACTACGGCTGCCGAAGCCGGCAATTTTCCACCCGCCGGGGACGACTGGCAGCGCCGCGACCTGGAGGATGGCCTGGCGTTTCTCGACGCCGGTGCCAGCGAGAAGTTTCTGGCGCATGCCATCGGCCTGCAGTGGCTGCCGGCGATCAGCGTCAGCAAGGGCTGCTACCCGGGCCAGGAAATCGTCACCCGCAGCCATTTTCTCGGCAAGAGCAAACGCCATCTCGCCCTGCTCGACAGCAGCAACAGTAACGCCGCGGAGCCGCCGGCAGTTGGCGCACCGCTGAACGATGCCGAGGGCAGGCATGTGGGCGATGTCGTCGCTGCGGTGGCCGGCGCGGCTGCGAATACCCTGCTTGTCTCGCTCACCGATGCTGGTCTTCGCAGCAAACTATTGTTACCCGAAATTGCTGGCAACAGCCCTATTGCTGAACTTCGGCGAGTGTTTGAGCAAACTTGAAGTAAATGCTGAAGAATGGCCTGAAGTGCATTGGCCAACCGTGCCAAAATCACATTGGGATCGAATCGCCTCAGGAGGATTGAATCATGACTGCCCATCGTGTGATGAAGGTACTCGCCAGCTTGATCGTAACTGGCGGGTTGCTGTCCACCGGCGCGCGCGGCGCCGATCTGACCATCGCGGTCGAACCGATCTACACCGCCGACAAGCAGATCGAGGTGTACAAGCCCTTCATCGAATATCTGGACCGGACCACCGGGCACAAATTCAAACTGGTGACTTCACGCAATTTCCAGTTTTTCTGGCGCGACATCCGCAAGCAGGTGCCGGTCGACTTCATGTTCACCGAAGCGCACTTCACCGATTACGTCGCCAAGCGCCAGGGCTACACGCCACTGGTCCGGACCGCGGAAAACTCCAGCTACTCGGTGCTCGCCAACGAGACCGTGGCCCAGCGCGGCATCAATTCCCTGATCGGCTACAGCGTGGCGACCATGCCTTCGCCGAGCATGGGCTTTGCGCTGCTCGCCGAAATTTTCCCGGATCCGATCCGCCAGCCGAACGTACTTTCCAGCGGCAAGTCCTGGCGCGATGGCGTCGAAATGGTGTTCGCCGAAGAGACCGACGCCGCAATCGTGCCGACCTGGCTGAAGAACCAGTATCCCAACCTGGTGTCGATGACCACGACCCGTGAATTTCCCGGCGCCGCCGTCTCGGTCGCGAGCACGGTCGATGAGGCAACCCGCGAACAGGTCAAGGATGCGTTGCTCAAGCTGCATGAAGACAGCAGCGCCTTCGAAGTCCTGAACGAACTCGGCATCAGCCAGTTCGTGCCGACCTCGGCCGCCGAATACGACGGCTACGACAAGCTGTTGAAGAGCTTCTTCGGCTACAAGGAAGTCGGGCAGGAGTGAGTGCCTGGCGCTGGTTCACCATCCCGGATTGACCAGCTTCGCTGTTGAGAGCCGCTGCGCTGCATCCGGGCTACGTCCGGGCTACTCGCTGCGGCCACTCGGAACCAGATCGCGCTATCTGCGGCTCGATAGCGGCTTACGACGATAAACCTGCGCCATGGTCAGCAGCATCAGGCTGAGCAGAATCAGCAGCCCGATGCGGCTCAGGCCCGGCACCGGGATTGGCGCTGCCAGCATCTGGTTGGTGAAGGTGCAGATCACCGTTTCGCCGTTGGCCAGGTCGATCGCATCGACTGGCGAGCCGTCGCTGCAGGTCGCGCTGTTCAGGGTCCAGCCGACCGGCAGGGTTTCCGCGACATCGTAGACACCGGCGATCAGGCCCGCGAAATTCTGCGAACCGGTATTGGCGACGGTGGTGATGGTGAACGGACTCGGGGTCAGCGTGTTGCTGCTGAAGTCGAAGGCGCCGTCGCCACCGATGGTGTTCTTGACGATGGTGATCGAGCCGGTCCCGGCAACGTTCAGGGTATTGGTGAAGGTGCAGATCACCGCTTCGCCGTCGGCCAGATTGATCGCACTGACCGGTGAGCCGTCGCTGCAGGTGGCGCTGGTCTGGCTCCAACCGGCCGGCACGGTTTCCGTCACATCGTAGACGCCCGGTACCAGCAGCGGCCGGAACACCTGCGAGCCAGTATTGGCGGTGGTGGTGATGGTGAACGGGCTCGGGGTCAGCGTGTTGCTGCTGAAGTCGAAGGCGCCGTCGCCGCCGATGGTGTTCTTGACGATGGTGATCGAGTTCACGCCGGCACAGGTCGGCACGGTGATGGTGTTGGCATCGGTGGTGACGGTGCCGCCAAAGGCCAGGGCGCGCCCGGTCAGATTGGCGAAATGTCCGAGCGAGATGCCGGCCGCGTCCAGAATGTTGCCGACGAAGGTGGGCGTGATCGACAACGTGGCATTGGCGCCGATCGTGGTGCCGCCGACTGGCGCCCAGAACACATCAGAGGCGCAGGCGCCATTGGCCAGAACCACAGCGGAGTCGGCACCGGTGGTGAGCGCGCCGCCCGGACGGAAGATATAGACGCCGGGTCCATCCAGGGTCACCGTGGTCGAGACGGTGATATCCATCGCGCCACCGCTGGAATAGCAGCCAGGCGGTATGACGCCGGGCGGGTTGGCCCCGATGATGACCGTGTCCAGGGCAACCGCACCGGCGCCCAGTGACAGACACGGCGCCTGGCCATTCAGGTCGGCCAGCGCCAGGCCCTGATCGACCCCGGTCGCCGGCGGGCACGGGGTGACCGTGGCGCCGGTGATCGACAAGGGCGGGGTGGTCGGCCCGGTGGTGAAACACACATCGCCGTCGATGATGGTCTGCGGGGAGGTGTTGGAATTGGTGAAGGTATCGGAAACCACGCCGTAGGGACTGGTCGTGCCCAGCTCGGGAGCGGTGGCGGCCAGGGTGACGGCCATCGGCACCAGCGCCAGGGCCGCCAGCACGCCCAGGCGGCTCGCCAGAGACCGACCGCCTCGCGCCGGAATGACCGCGACTGCAGCGACGCCCGACGCTCCGGATGGGATGGAACGGTCTGTAACGGCAATATTTATCACTTTGAAATTCCTAGTTTTACGGTTTAGGGCGCGGGCAGGATAGCGCGGTCCGCCCGACGAGTCTGGGTTTCGCCCGCAGTCCGCTCTGTTCGGTAGCGAACATTGCGCACGCTCGGCTATCTGCCGGTCCCTGGCGAGGACCGGCAGACGGACCGGTATGGGCGGAATTCGGTTCGGCCGCCGCGCTGGCCTAGATTCTGCCCAGCAGCAGCAAGACCACCACGATCACCAGCACCAGGCCGAGGCCGCCACTCGGACCATAACCCCAGCTGCGGCTATGTCCCCAGTTGGGTAGCGCGCCGACCAGCATCAGGATCAGGAGTATCAGCAGGATCGAGCCGAGTGACATGGGTGTTCTCCTAAATGAAAGGGCGCGCGAGCGCCGCCGACCGACCGCCAGGACGGCGGCCGGATGAAAACCTCAGTTCATGTGCATGCCGTTGGAACCGAGCAGGCCAAGCACGCCGATGATGATCAGATAGATCGCGACGATGTAATTGAGCAGGCGCGGTTGCAGCAGAATCAGGATGCCGGCCAACAGGGAGATGATTGGGGCGAGGCTGAGATGGAGGTTCATTGCGTTTCCTTTGATGGACGGAGGCACGGTGCCGGATCGGCGGCTGCCATCCCGGTCACCGGTTGCCCGGACTCGCCGCTGTTGCGGCGAGTCCGGGCCGGCGGGCGGATTTACTGCCGATGATTGCGTCTGGCTTCCTTCTCGGCGGCCTTGGCTTCGGCTTCCAGCTGATCGTCGCTCTTGCCGGATTCATCCTTGTCCTTGCTATGGCCGTCCGATTGCGCACCACCATCCTCGGCCGGTTTCGGCTGCGGACGGCCGCGTGGACCTTGCGGGTCCTGGCGCTGGACGGGGGACGGTGTCGCCGGCTGGCGGCGCGGTGTCGGCACCGATTCGGGTGCC
>JBGSKT010000052.1:0-2902 GCA_041741075.1 Lysobacterales bacterium | reverse complement strand
CCGCGATGCGGTCGGCGCTCGCACTGCGCGCGGTGTTTTTCACGTCGCGCAGTTTTGCGTCCAGCAGTTGCGCCGCCGCCAGCAGTTGCGGGCGTTCCGCAGCGCTGCAGGCGACCAGGTAATCCCGGTCCAGCAGGCGTACCCCGACCGTCTCGCTGCTCATCCGTGCTGCTCCAGTGCGCGCAGTCGCGCGATCATCGCCTCGATCCGCGAGCGCGCCTGCTCGTTCTTGGTCAGCAAATTGGCCCGTTCCGCGACCAGCGATTCCTGGCTGTGGCGCAGGTTGCGGTTTTCCTCATGCAGGCGCGCGCATACCGCCAGCAGTTGATCGACCCGGGTGGCGATGGCGACCAGGTCATCGAGTCGGGAAGGCGTGGGCGCCGGATCGGGCATGTTCATGGTCGCAACATAGGTCAAGGTGCCATGACGGTCAATCGCCAGCCACCGACAGCGGCGCGCGCCGGGGTCGAATCGCCGACGTCTGGACGTATCGCCCGGCCGCGAGGTGCGGTGGTCCGGTCCGGTTCAATCCTCATTGGGCGCGACCGGTAGGGGCGCCGGCGCCGGCCGCTCCAGCAGGAACTGCAGAATGTGCTCGGCGCTGAGCGGGTGGGCGATCAGATGGCCCTGGATCTGGTCGCAGCCGTGGCTGGCCAGGAAGCTCATTTGCGCCACCGTTTCGACACCCTCGGCGATCACGTCGAGCCCGAGCGAATGCGCCATCACGATCACGGTGGCGATGATCGCCTCGTCGTCCGGGTCGATGCTGAGGTCGGCGACAAAGGTCTGGTCGATCTTCAGGGAATCGATCGGCAGCCGTTTCAGATAGGCAAGCGAGGAGTAGCCGGTGCCGAAATCGTCGATCGCGATACGCACGCCGAGCTGGCTGATCTGGGTCAGCGTGGCAATGCTTTGTTCCGGGTTGGCCATCAGCATCGATTCGGTCAGTTCGATTTCCAGACGCTCCGGCGCGACCCCGAACTCCTGCAGGATCTGCTGCAGGTGCAGGGCCAATTCACCTCGAAACAGTTGCATCGCCGAGACGTTGACCGCGATCTTCTGCGTGTCGAGGCCGGCCTCGGTCCAGCGTTTGATCTGGGTGCAGGCCTCGCGCAGCACCCACTCGCCGATCGGCACGATCAGGCCGCTTTCCTCGGCGATCGGAATGAACAGGTTCGGCGACAATTCGCCGAGCACCGGGTTCTGCCAGCGCAGCAGCGCCTCGGCACCGGTAATGCGGTTGTCGTGCAGCGACAGCTTGGGCTGGAACATCAGGTGCAGCTCGTTGCGTTCCATCGCCTTGTGCAACTGGTTGCCGATGCTGGCGCGGAAGCGGGCCTGCGCGTCCATCGCATCGTTGTAGACCTGAAAGGTGTTGCGACCGCGATCTTTGGCGTGGTACATCGCAGTGTCGGCGTGCTTGAGCAGATCGGTCGGTATCTGGCCGTGCTCCGGGTACAGCGCGATCCCGATCGATGGCGAAATCACCACTTCGTTGCGGCCGTCGATCTCGAGCGGCTTCTGAAAATCGGCGAGCAGCTTGTTCGCGACCCGCTCGGCTTCCAGCGCATCCTTGATGTCTTCCAGCACCACGGTGAATTCGTCGCCGCCAAGCCGGGCCACGGTGTCGGATTGACGCACGCTGCATACGATACGCGCGGCCACCGCTTTGAGCAGACGGTCGCCGGCGGCGTGGCCCATGGAATCGTTGACGTGCTTGAAGCGGTCGAGATCGAGGAACAACAGGGCCACCCGGCTGCCCAGGCGCCGCGCCCGGATCAACGAGTGCGCCAACCGTTCGCCGAGCAGGGTGCGGTTGGGCAGGCCGGTCAGGGTGTCGTAATTGGCTAGGTAGCGCAGTTCCTGTTCGGCGCGCTTGCGGTCGGTGATGTCGGTGATCACCGCGACCCAATACAGGCGCTGGCCGAAGTCGTCGCAGACCTGGTTGATTTCGATTTCGGTCAGGATGCTTTCGCCGTTCTTGCGCTTCTGCCAGGCTTCGCCGCGCCAGTGCGAGCGCTCCTGCAGAGATTTCCGCAGCTGTAGATAGAACTCCGCCGGATGCTGTTCCGAATTGAGGATGGTGGCATCGACCCCGATCACCTCGTCGGCCTGGTAGCCGATAATGCGGGTAAAAGTGGCGTTGACCGATACGAAGCGGAATTCGAGATCGGTCACGCACACCACTTCGCTCATCGAGCGAATCACTTCGGCGGCGATCAGCCGGTCGCGGTCGCGCGCGCGCAGTTCGCTGACATCGCGGAAAGTCCCGGCGACCTGCAGCGCGTTGCCTTGGTCATCGCGGCGAATCACTCGGCCGCGGGCGCGGATCCACGGGCAGCGACCGGCGCGGGTGCGTACCCGGTACTCGGCTTCGTAATAACCGACGCTGCCGTGGATATGCTTTTCCAGCGATTCCTCGACCTGGGCCAGATCGTCTGCATGCACCACATCGCGCCGCCAAGCGCTGCCGCTCATGCGCAGCTCGCGCTCGGGTCCGAGAAATTCTTCAGGGCCGGCCAGATAGACCATGTCGCTCTCGATATCCCAGTCCCAGTAACCGTCGCGGCTGGCCCACAGGGCCGAAGCCAGGCGTTCGCTGTACAGGGCGAGTTGTTGATTCTTGAGTTTGGCCTCGTGCAGGCGTTGGCGGCGGTTCGCCCACCAGCTCAGGGCCGCGGTCAACAGCAGTAACAATACGCCCGCTTGGGTCCAGCGCGTTTGCCACCACGGCGGCACCACTTCGATCGCCAGTTCCAGTTGCCGGTCGCTGGAAATGCGGTCGCGATTGCTGCCGCGTACCTGCAATCGGTAGCGGCCCGGGTCGAGGTGGGTAAAGGTGACTTCGTGGCGATTGCCGAGATCGACCCAGGCATCGTCGAAGCCTTGCAGCCGGTAGGCG
>JBGSKT010000051.1:0-2027 GCA_041741075.1 Lysobacterales bacterium | reverse complement strand
CGGAAGCGACGCGCCAGCCGCGACACCGGCCGCGACACCGGCGGCACCGACCGTCGGCACCAGCAAGAACGACGCCGGTTGACCCCCGCACCCCGCACCCCGCTTCCCCTTTTCCGCCTTCCGCCTTCCGTCTTCCGTCTTCTGTCTTCTGTCTTCTGTCTTCTGAACCGGAGTTGTCCATGCGTAGCCATTACTGCGGCCAGGTCGATCAGCGCCTGACCGGCCAGGCCGTCACTTTGTGCGGCTGGGCCAACACCCGCCGCGACCACGGCGGGGTGATTTTCATCGACCTGCGCGACCATCAGGGTCTGGTCCAGTGCGTGGTCGAACCCGACAACCAGGCCGCTTTTGCCATCGCCGAATCGGTGCGCTACGAATATTGTTTGCGCATCACCGGCACGGTCCGCGAGCGGCCGGCGTCGCAGGTCAACGAGCGTCTGGCCAGCGGCCGGATCGAGGTGGTCTGCCAGCAGGTCGAGGTACTGAACAGCGCGCAGCCGCTGCCGTTCCAGCTCGACGACAGCCCCGGCGAAGAGCCCCGACTGCGCTATCGATATCTGGATATCCGGCGCCCAGCCATGCAACACGCGCTGCGCCTGCGCACCCGACTGACCCGCGCGATCCGGCGCTTTCTCGATGAACGCGATTTCCAGGACATCGAAACCCCGATCCTGACCAAGGCCACGCCGGAAGGCGCACGCGACTATCTGGTGCCGAGCCGCGTGCACGCCGGCGAGTTCTATGCGCTGCCGCAGTCGCCGCAGTTGTTCAAACAGCTGCTGATGATGGCCGGCATGGACCGCTACTACCAGATCGCGCGTTGCTTTCGCGACGAGGACCTGCGCGCCGACCGCCAGCCCGAGTTCACCCAACTCGACATCGAGTTTGCCTTCGTCGAAGAGCGCGAAATTCAGGACACTGTCGAGGCCCTGGTGCGGCATCTGTTCAAGACCCTGATCGATGTCGAACTGGCCGATCCGTTTCCGCGCATCAGCTACGCCGAGGCGATGCGCCGATTCGGCTCGGACAAACCGGATCTGCGCATCGACTGGGAACTGGTCGATGTCGCCGAACACCTGCGTCACGTCGAGTTCAAGGTATTTCAGGGACCGGCCAACGATCCCGGCGGCCGCGTCGCGGTGCTGCGCGTGCCCGGCGCCGGCAACGAACTGACCCGCAAGCAGATCGACGATCTCGGCCCCTACGTGGCCCGCTACGGCGCCCGCGGACTGGCCTGGATCCGCGTGGATGATCTGGCCCGTGGTCGCGAAGGGTTGACCTCGCCGATCGTCAAGTTCCTGGACGATGTGGCGCTGAACGGCATCCTCACGGCGACGCAGGCGGCCAGCGGCGACCTGTTGTTTTTTGGCGCCGGCCCATTCCGGATCGTGTCCGAATTCATGGGCGCGCTCAGAATCAAGGTGGCGCGCGATCTCGGCCGGGTCAGCAGCGAATGGAAACCGCTCTGGGTGACCGATTTCCCGATGTTCGAATACGACGCCGAAGCCAAGCGTTACGTCGCCCTGCACCATCCGTTCACCGCGCCCCGGGTCGATGATGTCGCCGAGCTCTGCGCCAACCCGCACAACGCGGTTTCGCGCGGCTACGACTGCGTGCTGAACGGCAATGAAATCGGCGGCGGCTCGATCCGCATCCACCGACCGGACATGCAGAGCGCGGTATTCGAACTGCTCGGCATCGGCGCCGAAGAGGCCGAGGCCAAGTTCGGATTTCTTCTGGAGGCGCTCAAATACGGCGCGCCACCGCACGGTGGTATCGCCTTCGGCATCGACCGCATCGCCGCCTTGATGGTCGGCACCGAATCGATCCGTGACGTGATCGCGTTTCCGAAGACCGCCTCCGCCACCTGCCTGCTGACCGGCGCGCCATCACCGGTGGCGCAGGGGCAGTTGCAGGATCTGCATGTGCGGGTGGCCCTGGCGGAGAAGAAATAGCGGTGGCCGAGCCAGGCGAACGGGTGATCCTGCTGCACGGCCTGTGGCTCGGCGGCTACGCCATGGGCTGGC
>JBGSKT010000050.1:0-1677 GCA_041741075.1 Lysobacterales bacterium | reverse complement strand
GCGATCGTCTCCACAACCAGCATCCCAATCTCGGCTCCCAATTCCCTCGGGAGCACTGTGAACCCCGTTGCCAGAGGGGTCCCTCTTGGAAGCCGATCACCCCGGAAACGGGGTCCTTATTGCGCGCCTCTCCACAAGCAGATGCCGGGCGTGATGCCACAGGGCTTCTTCAGCGCCTGGCCCGAGTATTTCCACAGCTTTGCTGACAAGGTTGGTCAGGAGCCGCAGATGCGTCGTCCACGGCCCAGCCCGCGTCAGATCACGCAGGCCGAGGAGGCGATGCTCTGGCTGCGCTGGCTCGAGCCCGAGGATGGGCGCCTTGTCTTGGCCCGCGCCGACGGAATGGCGTGGAAGCCGATCTGCTGGCAGTTCGGGATCAGCCGGGCCACCGCCAATCGGCGCTGGCAGTACGGCTTGGCCGTCATCGTCTGGAAGCTGAATGGAAAGCGGCTGCCGTCCAAGCGGTCGAAGGCCTTCGTCGTGTCGAAGGCCGCGCCCCGCCGTGACGCCGGCGGTCAGGGTTGAAACGGGTTCAGCACCTCGACCCCGAGCCCGGCGACATCCGCCTCGTTCCGGGTCACCAGCGTGAGGTCGCTGGCCTTGGCCGTGGCGGCCAGCAACGCGTCGATGACCGGCACGGGGCGGATCGCGTTCATGCGCCCCCATTCCTCGGCAACACTGGCATCGACGGGCAGAACGCGGTCGCCGAAGCCCGAGACCACGTCAGAGAGCCATGTCTCGAGAACGGCGGCCTTCTGAGGATCGCGGCGCCGCGCCAGCTCCACGCCCTTGCGGATTTCGCCCAGCACCAGCGCGCTGAGCCAGAGATCGTCCTCGGCGACGCCCGCCCACCATGCGGCCACGGCCGCATCGCAGCGGTCCCCCTTGCGCACTTCTGAGATGATGTTCGTGTCGATCAGGAAACTCAAAAGGCGGTCTCGCGTCCGAAATCGCGCGGGCGATCGAGGTCGATCCCCTCGAGCGGCGCGGAGGCCAGCAGTGCCTTGAGCCCGCCGGTGCGGGGCGTGGCGATCCGCTCGCGCAGGATGGCGCGCGTCTCGCTCTCCCGCTCTGGATCGCCGAGGGCGCTGGCCAAGTCTCGCACGAGAGCGGCGTCCTCCTTGCGAACCTGAACCTCGACGCGCACGAAACCCTGCCGCTGACGACGCTTGCGCCACTGGGTGACGGGAGATGGGTCGGTGTTGTTCACGGCATCCTCCATTTCCGGAAAGCATACCGGAAATGTGGGTTCGCAGCAACGGCGTTCAAGACCGGGCTGTCAAGTCCCTGATCCCGCGTGAGACATTTTCTTGCGAGACACCGGAAGGCGAGACAGATTCGGCCAGCGAGGCTACAAATTCGGTATACTCGGGAGAGGAGCGCGCAGGCAGACGCCGCGTCGCTGACTTCCAGGGTCCAGCGAAGGGTCCGGCCGGGGTCCAATGGCCTAACCCATTGAGTTTTTGGTTCCTTCTGGGCGACATCCGTATGCTGGCGGGCGAAGCGCGGGACATCGCCAGCGACAGGGCCGGATTTTTGGGAAACCTGTGTGGATGCCTCCCGTTGCGCAAGGGGCGATTTAAGCTTCTGGACGCGTGATCGAGCGCGGTCATGTGTCAGGCCTCCAGGTGCGGCCATCCTGCCGCGGGCCGGTATGGAGATGCGCGGATCGGGTCC
>JBGSKT010000049.1:0-2301 GCA_041741075.1 Lysobacterales bacterium | reverse complement strand
ACTGCTCATCGGGCAACCCTCCCTGGTGCGGCGGTCCGGCCCGGCATCCCTGCCGGGCGTTCGGCCGGGCGCGCGTTGCCTTAAGGGCAACGCGCAGGCGCCCGGCCTCACCCACCGCCGATGGCGTGGACTAGTTCTACGCGGTCATCGGCTTCGAGCCGATGGCGGGCGTGGAGGCTGCGCGGGATGATTTCGCGGTTCACTTCGACCGCGACCCGGCGTTCGGCCATACCCAGCACCTGCAGCAATTCGGCAACGGTGCCGCCCTCGGGTAATTCCTTGATTTCGCCGTTGACCATGATCTGCATCGACTAGCTCCCCAGGATGCCGCGCAGCGCCTGGCGTGCCGCTGCAAACGAGAAATGCGCTTCGATATTGGCCAGACCGGCCGCCGACAGGCGCTGCCACAGGGCTTGGTCCTGATATAGGCGCACCACCTGTTCGGCGAAATCGGCGGCGCCGTCGGCGATCAGTACATCCTGTTCGTGGCTGAGGAACATGCCCTCGGCGGCCAGCGCGGTGGCCACCACCGGCTGGCCGTGGGCCATGCTCTGGTTGACCTTGCCCTTGACCCCGGCGCCATAGCGCAGCGGCGCCACCGACAGGCGGCAGCCGTCCAGATAGGGGTCCAGGGTCTGGGCAAAACCAGCCGCCACGACCCGCTCGGAGGCCAGCGCGATCACCGATTCCGGCATCCGGCTGCCGACCATATGGAAGCGCACCCCGGGCAGACGAGGCGCGATCAACGGCCAGACTTCGGCAACGAACCAGTGCATCGCATCGACATTGGGCTGGTGCTGGAAGCCGCCGACGAAGAACAGATCGGCGCGCTCGGCGAAGCCACGGCGACAGCCGACGACTTCGTGGACATTGGACAGCACCTCGACCCGTGCACCCGGCACTTCCTGCTGCAACAGCGCCTGCTCGACCGGGCTGACCACCAGGCTGACATCGGCGGCACGCACCAGACGCAGTTCGGCCAGTTGGGTGACCCCGGCGCGTCGGCGCAGATCGGCATTCCCGGCCAGTTCGGCTTCGCGCTGTTCGCGCAAATAGTGCAGGTCGACCGTATCGAAAATCAACCGGGCGCGCGGCGCATACGCCCGCACCAGCGGCAGCAGCGGTGTGGCCACATAGTGTCGGGACAGTATCACCGCGGTCCACTCCGCGCCGGTCTCGCGCAGAAACCGCGCCGGATCGCGCAGCCACGGGTGATACAGGACCTCGACCCCGAGCCGTTGCAATTGCTCGCAGTAGCCGGCGCTGTAAGCGCGGTTCTCGCTGGTGAAGCTGACCTTCCAGTCGAGCGCGATCAACGCCCGCAACAAGTTGACCATGCGCACCGAACCCGAATCCTTATCCGGCTCCGGGATGGTGGCATCGACGATCAGGATACGACCGCGCACGCGGTGCTCGCGCGCAATCACGATCGGTGTTCCCGGTTTCGGTTGCTGCGCCATCCGCTCACGCCAACGCTCGGCAAATTTTTCCTGATTGACCACCTGGTAGCGTTTGATCCCGCTGCCGGTATCGGTGCCCGAGGTGATGCCCTCGAAGTGGATCACCGTGGCGCGCGGCTGATACAGCACCCGCAGTCCGTCTTCACGAATGCGGAAGGCAAGATCGGTGTCCTCGTAATAGGCCGGGGCATAACGAGTGTCGAAACCACCATGTGCAGCGAACCAATCGCTGCGCACCGCAATCGCCGCGCCCGAGCAGTAATCGACCTCACGCACATAGTTGTAGGCCGGATCAGCAGGGTCGTCGAAACGGCCGACGTTCCAGCCCGAGGCATCGGCAAAGACGATGCCACCGGCTTCCTGCAGACGGCCATCGGGATAGACCAGTTTGGCCCCGACCAGGCCGACCCGCGGGTGCTCGGCGAAAGTCGCGATCAACGCATCCAGCCAGCCGGCGGTGACCTGGGTGTCGTTGTTCAGAAACACCAGAAACGAGCCGAGTGCCGCCGCCGCACCAGCGTTGCAAGCACCGATGAAACCAAGGTTTTCGGCATTGCGGATCGCGCGGACGCCGCCGATCCGGGCCAGACCGTCGACGGTCTGGTCGCTCGAGCCATCATCAACCACAATCACTTCGAAAGCGGTGTCGGCACCATGGGCAGCGATCGATTGCAGACAGGCACGGGTGTAGGCGAACTTGTTGTAGACCGGAATGATGATGCTGGCGAGCGGCGCGTCCGATGTGGCCACGTCGAAGGCGGCGAAGCGGTCGCCATCGTCACCGACGCTGACCGTGATGGCGGCCGGCGCCAATGCCTGCGGCGCATGCTCGGCGCGGTCG
>JBGSKT010000048.1:0-7635 GCA_041741075.1 Lysobacterales bacterium | reverse complement strand
GAGCAACACGGTCAGCGGCGTCAGATCTTTGAACTCCACCTCACGCAGCGCGCGGAAGTTGCTGACCTTGAGCGACTCGATGCGCGCCGGTGTACGTGGTTTTTCACTGGCCGGTTTCATGCGGCGGTCTCCAGGGTTCGTTCGGCGTCCTTCACCCGCACCTTAGCCGATAGCAGTTGGGGGAGGACGTAGTCGTGCTCGCTTGCGTCGTCGATCTTGACGCCGCGCTTGATCGCAGCGCCGATCGCGCCGAAGTGGACCGCAGCGACATTCTCGACGAGCGGTTCGGAGGGCGAGGGCGTCATCATGCCGCGAGCACCTCTCGCACCTGCTCGCGCTGGCTCCACGGGACGGGATGCACGTCATAGCTCCTCAGTGCATCGACGACCGCCGACGAGACGGCTTGTTCCGAGTCATTCAGCAGCGCATATGCCCGAGAATCACTGGAGCGGACTTCCTTGGTGTCGATCCACGAGAACGCCACCGCCTGCGCGGTGTCCTTGCTCGGGCGGTTGATGGTCTGGACAATCCGCTCCGGCTGCTGCCTCGACTTCGGGATCACGAAGTCGAACAGATGGTCATAGCCAGTCTTGCCGGTGAACTTGACCTTCGGCGTATATCGGATGTCATGCACATCCAGCCACGCCACAACGTCCTCGTAAAACAGGCTCGCCACCATCGGCACAGCCAGATAGAACATGTCGTTCACCGCCAGCATGGCCTGCACGAGGTTGTGCTTGCGCAGCGCGAAGTTGTCCGGTGAAGCGTGGACCTGAAGTGCCTTGCCATCCATCTGCACGCCGAAGCCGTTCAGCGTCATCTTCAGAAGGTCCTGGCGCTTTCGGCTTTCGAGCTTGCAACCGCTCAGTTCCAGATCGTCGATCGTGTACCCATCGTCGGTCAGAACGAAACCGCCGTTCGCCTGCTTCGCGTAAATCTGGATGTAGTCGTTGTGTCGATCGAGATACGGCGTCGTGATTTCGACCCATTGATCGATCTGGCGCAGGACAGACTTGTCCTTGAGCCAGGCGTGGTAAGCGTCCATCAGCCGCTGGATGTCCCCGATCATGTGAACAACCCCTTCTGGATGTGCGGTGGCTGCGTGATGTTGCAGAAGCCCAGGAAGTCCTCGAGCGTCGACCACACGTCGCCGACATCGCGGAACCGGTCCGCCGGAATCGGTACAGCCCACTTGTCCCCAAAGCCCTCGCGGTAGATGTGGAGATGGGGCGCGGGAACCTCCTCGTCATCCGGGTTCCGGTGGGGGGCGCCGCCCAGGTCGAGCCGAACGAGCACGACCACCTGCCGCCCGCGATTCTGCATCTTGACCTTGAGCAGGTCGATTCGCCCACGACTCAGGTCGAGAATGAACTGCTCGCGCTTGTCGGCCGACTGCAGTGGAAGCACGAGCGACTGGCCGCCCATCGGGAAGTCGCTTCGATCCTCGGTGGCTCGGTGCTTCTCCATCGCGATGAGGGCGTCGGTCTCAGATTGCGTGAGACTTATATCAGCCATGGGGCACCTCCACTTGGACCTGGCCGCTCAAGAGCTTGGGAAGCAGATAGTCGCGCATCTTGGCAAGGGACCGGGACTCAATCATTACCTGCGCGTGCAGGTCGTAAAGCGACCCTATTGCTGCGACCGCTGCTTGGAGGACATCAGCAGGTGGCACCACGACTTTTGCCTCTTGCAGATGGCGTCGCTGGATGTGCCCCATTGTGGTTGCCTTGCCGGCGGCGATAGCGCGGAAATCGGGCAGGTGTTGGCGAATCCACAAGAAGCAGAACCAGCTTGGAAAATGGGCCGACGTGACCTTGAACAAGTGTTGGTTCAGTGCGCCCTTGCCACCGAACCAGAACTCAGCTTCCAGCGTGCCGGACCAGGAGAACAGCAAATCGCCATCTTCCACCACGAACTGCTCAGGTACGTCGCCGTTCGCCCAATCACCGCCTTCGGTCGAGCCCTTGCGGAGTTGCGCGATCTTGATTACGCGCAGGTCTTCTCCGTCGTTGCGCGGCGGGTACTTCTGGAGTGCCAGTCCGTTGAGGAAGTCTGCGACGCTGTCGAGCGCCTTCACCTCCCACCCCTCCGGCACGGGGCCGATGGGGGAATCGGTGAAGCGGGTGGGCAAGGCGTCGAAGACGGGCTGGGGCATGGAGGGGAAGGCGGTGCTGCCTTCGGCCTTGGCCTTGACCGGCTCGAAGTCCACGAACCACGCCCGGAAGATCGCCCGCGCCAGCCGCTCCAGCACCTGCGCCGAGCGTCGGTTCTGCTCGATTTTGTCGTCTAGCGCACCGAGGACACCGGCGATGGCGCGTTGTTCGGGGGGAGCCGGGAGCGTCGTTTCAAAGTCACAGATTCGGCCGGGTGAGGTGTGGCGAACCGTCGATCCTGAAGCGGTGGCGAGAACGTGGTGTCTGTAGTCGCCAGCGCGAAGGCGATAGAACAAGAACCGCTTGTCTGCCGCTGCGTCCGATCTCAGCTGCACCAATCCAATTCGCTGGTTGTGTAGGTATCTTCTGCCATGGGTATCCGGAATCAGAGCTGGATATCCCAAAGTATCGCCGGCCTTGCTTAGATCCGTCATCGTCACCACGAGAGCCCCGGGTTCGAGGATGTAGTCCTCCGGAACCGGCCCCGCGTAGTACTTGAGCTTTTCACTCTGAAAGCCTCCGCCGATTGCGAAGTTGCCAGGCGTCACAAGCACATCTGACGTTGGCTCTTCAGTGAAGTGCTCACCCTTGAAGGCGAACCCATGCTTCACCTCAACGTACTCGCCCAGAGTATTGGGTGCCGACTCAGTCATCCGTCTGCGCCCCTCTTGGCTTCTCCCGCACCACCGCCATCAACCGCTCGCCTTCGCCAAAGCACGCCTCCAGCTCCGCAAGCAGACGCGGGTACTTCTCCGCGATCGGCTCCCCGTCGTCCTCCTGCTCCTCGGCGCCGACGTAGCGGCCAGGGGTGAGCACGAAGCCGTGCTTACCGATACCGGCGATGGCCTCGGTCTTGCAGAAACCTAGGGTGTCGCGGTATTCCCGCTTGCCGCGTTCTGCCTCGTTCCACCAATCGGGTGCGGGCTCGCCGCGCCACTGGCGGAAGGCGTAGTCAATGCGGCCGAGGTCGGAATCGAAGTTCGGGTCGCCCTTGCCGTCGGCGGCAGTTATCCGAAATTTTCGGATAACTGAGGCGGCTTCCAGCTCGCTGTCGGCGAACACTTTCTTCAGGTGGTAGTTGATGGTGCGCACGTCCACGTCGTAGAGCTGGGCCATCATCTTCTGGCTCAACCTGACGTTTTCATCGGCGTAGACGGCTTCCACGCCGCCGTTGCCGCTGGCGGCTACGAAAGTGAGGTATTCCGCTGCCGACGAACGGATCGTCGCGATCTCATGCCGCTTCGCCATCGCGCACCCCTTTCAAGCGCTCGCGCACCACCGCCATCAACCGTTCGCCTTCCCCGAAGCACGCCTCCAGCTCCGCCCTCAGGCGCGGATACTTCTCCGCGAGCGGCGCGCTGGCATGCGGTTTTGCCATGAAGGCAGTCGATGTGCTCACAGCGGCTCGGTGCCTTCGTTGAGGATGGCCAGATAGGCCCGGTAGGCGAAGACGCGCTCGCGTTTGCGGCCGGTGATTTCGCTGACGATGCCCAGTTCCTGCAGGGCCTGCACGGCGCGCGATACGGTGGGGTAGCTGGCGCCGGTGCGCTTGGTCAGGTCGTTCAGCGTGGCCAGGGGCCTGGCGCGCAGGGCGTTGAACATACGCAGCGCATTGGCGGCGGCACGGCCCAGGCTTTGCACCTTGGCGGCATCGTCACGGAACAGGGCCAGCAGGCGATAGGCGGTATCCACGGCTTGGCCTGCTGTTTGCGTCACGCCCTCCAGGAAGAAGTCGAGCCAGGTTTCCCAATCGCCGGTTCGCCGCACCGCATCGAGCATGGAATAGTATTCGTCGCGGTGCTGCTTGAAATAGAGCGAGAGGTACAGCAGCGGCTGACGCAGCATGCCGGCATCGAACAACATGAGCACTATCAGGAGCCGTCCGACGCGGCCGTTGCCGTCGAGGAACGGGTGGATGGTCTCAAACTGGACATCGGCCAGGGCCGCGCGCACCAGCGATGGCAGGCCGTCATCTTCGGCGTGGACGAAGCGCTCCAACGCGGCCATGCACGGCTCAAGCTCGTGGGGCGGAGGCGGGACGAACCGCGCATTGCCCGGGCGCGTGCCGCCGATCCAGTTCTGGCTGCGGCGAAACTCGCCGGGCTGTTTGTCGGCCCCGCGCCCGCGCGCCAGAAGCTTTTCGTGGATTTCGCGCAACAGGCGATTGGAGAGCGGAAAGCCGCCCCGCAGCCGGGCCACGCCGTGCTCCAGCGCCGCAACGTAGTTGGAGACCTCCACCACGTCGTCAAAGGGCACCCCGGCGGCCTCGTTCAGCTCGAACAGCAGCAGATCAGACAGCGACGACTGGGTACCCTCGATCTGGCTGGAGAGCACCGCCTCGCGGCGCACGTAGGCGTACAGAAAGAGATCAGGATCGGGCAGCAGGGCGGTGATGCCGTCGAGCCGGCCGCAAGCCAGCAGCGCCTGCTCCAGCAGGCGTTGGCGCGGGCCACTGAGGTCGAGCGGTGGGGTTGGCGGCAAGGCTGAAGGCACGAAAGCCCGCACGGTTTCACCCGTGGTGCTGGTGACTTCAAAGTGTCCGCTGGGGCCGCGTTGCATCGTCACTGTTCTCACTGGTGAATATAGGGGTGGAAACTATTAACGAAAATGGTACGAAACGATAATAGCGCCCGCCCAAAGTGCAGGGTGTCTGATCCTAGTTTTCATGCGTAACGGTTCCCAGCCGCTCCCGCACCACCGCCATCAAGCGCTCCCCTTCGCCGAAACACGCCTCCAGTTCCGCCAGCAGGCGCGGGTACTTTTCCGCGAACGGCTCGCCGTCGTCTTCGACTTCCTCGGCGCCGACGTAGCGGCCGGGGGTGAGCACGAAGCCGTGCTTGCCGATGCCCGCGATCGTCTCGGCCTTGCAGAAGCCGGGGACGTCACGGTAGGTCCATTCCCCGTGCTCGGCGTCGTTCCACCACTCGGGCGCCGGCTCGCCGCGCCACTGGCGGAAGGCGTACACGATTCGGCCGAGGTCGGAATCGAAGTTCGGGTCGCCCATGCCATCGGCCAGCATGCTCTCGCCAACGTCGCCGCCGCTGAGCACGCGCAGGGTGCGGGTCTGTAGGGTGCCGAGCTTGCGCGCGTCGATGAACAGGGTCTCGCCTTTGCGGTCGCGCCCGCCGTGCTTGAGGTTCTTGCCGGTCTTGTCGCGCGTGAGGAACCACAGGCAGGCGGGGATGCCGGCGGTGAGGAAGAGCTGGGCCGGTAGCGCAACGATGGCATCGACCAGGTCGGCCTCGACGATGCGCTGGCGGATTTCACCCTCGCCGCCGGAGCCCGTGGAGAGCGAGCCGTTGGCCATGACGAAGCCGGCCACCCCGCCACCGCGGCCGTTGGGGGGCGCCAAGTGATGGATGAAGTGCTGGATCCAGGCGTAGTTGGCGTTGCCGGCCGGCGGCGTGCCGAAGCGCCAGCGCACGTCGTCGGCCAGCAGCTTGCCCGACCAATCCGAAATGTTGAACGGCGGATTGGCGAGGATGTAGTCGGCCTTGAGGTCGGGGTGCAGGTTGCGCAGGAAGCTGTCGCCGGGCTGGCTGCCCAGATTGGCCTCGATGCCGCGGATGGCCAGGTTCATGTGCGCCAAGCGCCAGGTGGTGGGGTTCGACTCCTGGCCGAAGATCGAGATGTCGGTCTTCTGCCCGCCGTGGGCCTCGACGAAGCGTTCGGACTGCACGAACATGCCGGCCGAGCCGCAGCAGGGGTCGTAGACGCGTCCCTCGTAGGGTTCGAGCATCTCGACCAGCAGGCGCACGATGCAGCGCGGGGTGAAGAACTCGCCGCCCAGTTTGCCCTCGGCCTGGGCGAACTTGCCAAGGAAGTACTCGTAGACGCGGCCGAGCGTGTCGCGCGCCTTGGCGCGATCGCCCTTGAAGCCGATGTCGGCGATCAGGTCGATCAGCCCCTTCATCTTTTCCGGCGCGATGCCGCGGCGGGCGTAGTCGCGCGGCAGCTTGTTTTTGAGATTCGGGTTGTCGCGCTCGACGGCGAGGATGGCGTCGTCGATCAGCGTGGCGATGTCGGGGCGCGCGGCCTGGTTCTGCAGGTTGGCCCAGCGCGATTCCGGCGGCACCCAGAAGACACGCTCGGCGGTGTATTCGTCGCGGTTCTCCAGCAGGCTTTCGAGTTGCGGACCGGCGATGCCGTCGGCTTCCAACTCGGCCTTGAGCTCATCGCGGCGCGCGTCAAACGAGTCGGAGATGTACTTCAGGAACAGCAGGCCCAGCACGACATGCTTGTACTCGGCGGCGTCGATCTGGCCGCGCAGCGTGTCGGCCGACTTCCAGAGGATTTCGGCTCGGGCCAGGTCGGTATTCTTGGTTTCATTGTCGGCCATTGCGGTTCCTGTCTCGCATGGAATGGTTCGCCGCGCTCTGGCAGCCTCCCCCAAGTTACCGCACAGAGTGCAAGTTGCAGGGCCGTTCTGCGGCCACCGACATCGACATGACGAACCACAAGTCGCCAATCAAAGCACCGGACGCTTCGATGCCCATCATAAATGCCGCCCGGACGAACCGCCAATGAATCGTCAATCGACCGGGCTTCGCATTGGACTGGCCAACATTTCGTCCGCTGCGGCAGGTGGCCGATGCAGCGGATGGTTGTGCAACAGCACAAATGGCGGTCCTACTTCGGCGCTGTGCTCAACGTGGCGCGGGCGGTTGCAGATAGGTGTAGGCGCTCAGTCCGGCTTCCAGGGCGGTGCTGATCTGGACGGCGGCGGCCGGTTCCAGCCGGGCGGCGGCGACCTTGCGGGCGAAGGCGGCGCGCAACTGGTCGGTCTCGAAGCCGACATAGCCGAGCACCTGTCCGGCGCTGTCGCCGTGCTTGGTGTGGCAGAGTTCGAAGCCGTCCGCCGCGAGCCGTACATCGACGGTGTCGGTGTCGCCAAACAGGTTGTGGATGTCGCCCAGGGTTTCTTGGTAGGCGCCGACCAGGAAGAAGCCGAGCCGGTAGCGCTCGCCCGCGGCCAGTGCGTGCAGGGGCAGGCTGAAGTCGATGCCTTCGGAATCGACGTAGCGGTCGATGCGGCCGTCGGAATCGCAGGTCAGGTCGGCGATCACGCCGTGCCGGTCCGGCGCCTGGTCGAGCCGGTCGATCGGGACGATCGGAAACACCTGGCCGATCGCCCAGATATCCGGCATCGACTGGAACACCGAGAAATTGACGAAGTATTTGTCGGTGAGCTTTTCGTTCAATTCGTCGAGCGCGGCGCGGTGCGCGCGTTCGTCCGGCTTGAGCCGCCCGCGCACGGCGTGGGCGATGGCGTAGAAGATCTGGTCGAGCGCGGCGCGCTCGGTGAGCGGCATACGGCCGAGCGCGAACAGCGACTGGCCTTCGGCGAGAAAATGCTGGGCCTCGTGATACAGCTCCAGCGGCGGCCGCTGGCCGATCGCGGCGTGGATTTCGCGCAGATGCACGAGCGCGTGCGATTCGTCCGTCCGTTCCGCCGGCACCGCACCGGCTGGCGCCGCTTCGA
>JBGSKT010000047.1:0-3670 GCA_041741075.1 Lysobacterales bacterium | reverse complement strand
GTGGTCTGGCTCGCGGCCGGCCGCCGCGGTTGGCTGGCCGGCGCCGCCGGGCACTGGGCGGGTGAGCGCAGCTACGGCATCTATCTATGGCACATGCCGATTCTCATGCTGCAGAAGGCCAGCCTGCCGGAACTTGGCCTCGGCAGCAGCATCCTGCTCGCCCTCGGCCTGACCGGGCTCGCCGCCGAAATCAGCTACCGGTTGGTGGAACGGCCTGCCATGCGTTGGGCCAAACGCCGGACGCCGCCAATACTGAAGCGATGAAGCGTGGCGGCGTAGGGTGGATAAGCGCAGCGCATCCACCAAAGTTCCAGGCGCCAACCGTTGTGGGAGCGACGGCACGTCGCGACTGGGCTATCGAGGCGGCAGTCGCGACGTGCCGTCGCTCCCACAATTGCCGCTGCCACGACGCCAGGTCGAACAGCGCGAACCATCGCCATCCGCTACCATCTACGGTCAGCCTTGCCGTCCCTGACCGTGTTGGAGTCGTCCATGCGTATCGCCCCGTTCGCCATCCTCGCCGCCGCCATGCTGCTAACCGCCTGCACCCACCCCAACCCGCCGCCGACCGCCAGCGAGGCATCGGCCAAGCGTGTCTATCCGGCCGCCCGAACGGTCGAGCAGAGCGACGACTTCCATGGCACCCAGGTCCCTGACCCATACCGCTGGATGGAGGATCTGGACGCGCCCGAACTCAAGACCTGGATCGACGCCGAGAACGCCCTGGTCGCGCAGTATCTGGCCGACACGCCGGGCCGCAAGCAGATCAAGCAGCGCCTGACCGCGCTCTACGACTTTGAACGCTACGGCGTGCCCGAGGTCCACGGCGGGCGCTATTTCTATGCCCGCAATGACGGCCTGCAGAACCAGTCGCCCTGGTACTGGCAGCAGGGGCTGGACGGCGAGGCGCGGCCGTTGATCGACCCGAACACCCTGTCCGCCGATGGCACCGTGGCCCTGTCCGAGACCGGCATTTCCGAGGACGGCCGGTTGTTCGCCTATTCGTTGTCCGATGGCGGCTCGGATTGGCGCACGATCCGGGTGCGCGATGTCGATAGCGGCCGTGACCTGGACGACCGTATCGAGTGGGCGAAATTCACCGGCATCACCTGGGCCAAGGACAGCAGCGGCTTCTACTACAGCCGCTATGCCGCCCCCGGCGACGAGAACCAGCTCAAGGCGGTCAACAAGTTCCAGCAGATCCACTTCCACCGGATCGGCACCGCCCAGGCCGAAGACCGCCTGGTCTACGAGCGCAAGGACCAGCCCGACTGGGGCTTTGGCGCCAGCCTGAGCGACGATGGCCGCTATCTGGTGATCACCGTTTCGCAAGGCACCGATGAGCGCAATCGTCTGTTCTACCAGGATCTCGGCAAACCCGGCAGCGCGGTGGTCGAGCTGGTGCCGGAGCTGAGCGCGGCCTACGATTTCATCGGCAGCGCCGGGGCCACCCTGTTCGTGCGCAGCGACGACGGCGCCGAGCGCTACCGGGTACTGGCGATCGACCTGGATCGTCCGGCCCGGGCCGATTGGCGCGAAGCGGTGGCCGAAGCCAAGGGCACCCTGACCGGGGTCGCCCTGGTCAATCAGCAGTTCATCGCGCATTATCTGGAAGACGCGCACAGCGTGGTCCGGGTGATCGCCCTCGATGGCAAGCTGGTGCGCGAGATCGAGCTGCCCGGCATCGGCACCGCCAACGGTTTTCGTGGCGAGAGCTCCGATACGGAAACCTTTTTCGCCTACGCGAGTTTCACCACGCCGGGCACGATCTACCGCTACGACGCGCGCACCGGCAGCAGCAGCGTATTCCGTGCGCCCCAGGTCGCGTTCGATTCCGGGCAGTACGAAACCAGCCAGCGCTTCTACCAGAGCAAGGACGGCACCCAGGTGCCGATCTTCATCACCGCGCGCAAGGGCTTGGTGCCAGACGGCAGCCACCCGACCCTCCTGTATGGCTATGGCGGCTTCAATATCCCGGTGACGCCGCAGTTCCAGCCGGCCACCGCCGCCTGGCTCGACCTGGGTGGGGTGTATGCGGTCGCCAATCTGCGCGGCGGCGGCGAATACGGCCGCGCCTGGCACGAAGCCGGCATGAAGCAGAACAAGCAGAATGTGTTCGATGATTTTGCCGCCGCGGCCGAGTTTCTGATCGCGGAAAAAATCACCCGGCCGCAAAAACTCGCGATCTCCGGGCGCTCGAATGGCGGCCTGCTGGTCGGCGCCACCCTGCTGCAGCGACCGGAGCTGTTCGGCGCCGCGCTGCCCGCGGTCGGCGTGCTGGACATGCTGCGCTTCCGCGAGTTCACCATCGGCTGGGCCTGGGAATCGGATTACGGTACGGTCAAGGACGCCGCCGAGTTCGCCGCCCTGTACGCCTATTCGCCCTTGCACAACATCAAGCCCGGCGTGGACTATCCACCGACCCTGATCACCACTGCCGATCACGACGACCGGGTGTTCCCGGCGCACAGCTTCAAGTTCGCGGCGGCCATGCAGGCGGCCAATCCGGACGGCCAGCCGGTATTGATCCGGGTCGAGACCCGCGCCGGCCACGGCGCCGGCAAACCGACCACCAAGATCATCGAGGAGACCGCCGACATTTTCGCCTTCCTGGCCAAAACTCTGGATATGAAACTTTAGCACCGTAGCCCGGATTGACCAGTTCCGCTGTTGAGAGCCGCTGCGCTGCATCCGGGCTACGCTTCATCCGGGCTACTACTGCTGATTCGCCTTCGCCATTCCCCAGACTGCCGTGCCCGAACCGTTTGTCCATCTGCATCTGCACAGCGAATATTCGCTGATCGATTCCACCATCCGCATCAAGCAGCTGGTGGCGACCTGCGTGGCAGAGCGCATGCCGGCGGTGGCGATCACCGACGATTCCAACCTGTTTGCCCTGGTCAAGTTCTATCGCGAGGCGGAGCGCGCCGGGATCAAGCCGATCATCGGCTGCGATCTGTGGCTCGCAGCGCCAGAGCAGGAGCCCGAGCGGGTCACCGTGTTGTGTCGGGATCGCGATGGTTATCTGCGCTTGTCGCGGCTGCTGTCCGACGCCTACCGAAATCGTGGCCGCCAGGCCCGGGTCACGGTGCCGGTAGCGGCCCTGCTCGCCGACAATCAGGGCCTGATCGCCCTGCTCGGGCCGACTTCGGCGTCCATCCAGGCGACCACCATCGAACAAGCCCAAGCCCTGCTCGAACCGTGGCGACGTGCCTTCGACGACCGTCTCTACCTGGAGCTGGTGCGGACCGGAAAGCCCAGCGAAGCGGCCGATCTGGCGCGGGCGCTGGCGCTGGCCGACAGCGCCGATCTGCCAGCCGTGGCCAGTAATGACGTGCGCTTTCTTGCCGCCGACGATTTCGAGGCGCACGAGGCGCGGGTGTGCATCGGCAGCGGCCGCGTGCTGAACGACCCGAAGCGGCCGCGCGACTACAGCGCCGAGCAGTATCTGAAGACCCCAGCGGAAATGGCCGAACGCTTTGCCGACCTGCCCGCCGCGCTCGCCAACAGCGTCGAACTGGCCAAGCGCTGCAACCTGGAGCTGGAATTCGGCAAGTACCACCTGCCGGCGTTTCCGGTGCCGGCCGCGCACAGTGTCGACAGCTTCCTCCGCGCGCAGGCCGAACCGGGGCTGGCCGCGCGCCTGGCCAGTGCCGGCCGGTTCGCCGGC
>JBGSKT010000046.1:0-4796 GCA_041741075.1 Lysobacterales bacterium | reverse complement strand
ATCTGTGGGCGGCCAAAGGCGCGCCCGGCCACCCACAGCAGGGTGTGCAGATCACGCAGTCCGCCCGGGCCTTCCTTGATATTCGGCTCCAGATTGAACGCGGTGTCATTGAAGCGCGCGTGCCGCGAGCGCCACTCTTCGCGCTTGGCATCGAGGAAGGCCAGCCCCGGCCACAAGTGCTCCGGGGCCAGCGCCGCCAGCATGCGCTGGTGCAGCGCAGTATCACCGGCCAGCAGCCGCTGCTCGAACAGGGCGCTGGCCGAGCTCAGCTCATTGACCGCTTCTTCAACACACTGCGCAACACTGCGGGTGACGTGGCTGACCGGCAGGCCCAGATTCCACAACAGTCCGAGCAGGCGCTCGATGCCGCGCTCGCTGACCGGGTCGATCGGGTCGGCCCGCAGAAACAACAGGTCGACGTCGGAATGCGGAAACAGCTCGCCACGACCAAACCCGCCGATGGCGATCAGGGCGACTCCGTCGGTGTGCGGAAATTCGTGTGTGAATGCGGCGATACAGGCCAGATCCACACGCCGACAGCGGGCCGCCAGCAAATCTTCGACCGGCATGCCGAGTGCGAAGCCGGCCTCATCCTCGAACTGGGCACGGCTCAGGCGTTCGCGCAGACCGGAGACATCGAACGGGGCGCGGTCGATGGTCTCCATGGCGGCCCGGATCAGCCGACGCCCACGTTGGCGGCGGCCTGGCGGTCGGCCGCGCCCAGGGTCATCACTTCGAAACCGGTGTCGGTGACCGCGATCGTGTGTTCCCACTGCGCCGACAGCGAATGGTCCTTGGTCACTACCGTCCAGCCATCCGGCAGCAGGCGGGTGTGGCGTGCGCCGGAATTGACCATCGGTTCGATGGTAAAGGTCATGCCGGTCAAGAGGCGCGGACCGGTGCCGGCCTGGCCGTAGTGCAACACCTGCGGATCTTCGTGATAAATCCGGCCGATGCCATGGCCGCAATACTCCCGCACCACCGAAAACCGGTTGGCCTCGACGTAGGTCTGGATGGCGTGGCCGATGTCGCCAAGGAACGCCCCTGGCCGGACCAGGCGAATGGCCCGCCACATCGCCTCGAAAGTGACATCGATCAGGCGCGTGGCCAGCACCGGCGGCTTGCCGGCCACGTACATGCGGCTGGTGTCGCCGTGCCAGCCATCACGAATCACGGTCACGTCGATATTGACGATATCGCCTTCCTTGAGCAGCTTGCTGGCACTCGGGATGCCATGGCAAATGACGTTGTTGACCGAGGTGCAGATGGTCTTCGGAAAGCCCTTGTAGCCAAGGTTGGCCGGGACCGCCTGCTGCGTGTTGACGATGAAATCGTGGCAACGCGCATCGAGCTCATCGGTGGATACACCGGGTTTGACATGCGCACCGATCATGTCCAGTACGTCGGCGGCCAGGCGACCGGCAACACGCATCTGTTCGATCTCGGCGGGGTTCTTGATGCTTATCTTCATGGATCGATCACGCAGGATGAGACCGGCAGTGTATCGCCAAGACGGGAGACGGGAAGCGGGAAGCGGGAGACGGGAGACGGGAGACGGGAAAGCACCGTCGCCCCGGCGAACGCCGGGGCCCAGTCCCAACACTGGCGACAATGCCCAGCGCTGGGCCCCGGCCTGCGCCGGGGCGACGATCCAACCTAAAACCTAAAACCTGAAACCGCCTTCATTTCCTCTCCCACGCCCCAGCCGCATTCTGGAAATACCATCCCGGATGCGCCTTGGCGATCCATTGCTTGGCGAAGGTGGAGCGGATTTCGTCTTCCCATTCCGGGTGCTGGTTGGCCACGGCGATTTCGCGGTAGACCGCATCGCGGTCACGGTTTTCATCGGCCACCGCCTGTTTGGCTGCGGCCCGGTCCGGCAGCGCGATCGCGCTGGCGTCACGCAACTCGACCAGGCCGTCGTTGCGCAGGCCGAGCGCACCACTGTCGAAATGCTGTTTCAGGGTCTGCTCGAAGCGCTGGGCCATGCGCGTCTGGATCGCCTGGATCGCCGGGGTGGCAATGTTGAGATCGGCCGCGGCGCGGGCACTGCTGATCAGGGCCAGATCGACCGAGAACCCCAGCGGACGTTCCGCCGGCGCTGGCACAACGGTCTTGCTTTCGGGACTGTCCCCGATCACGTTGTCGATAAACCGTTCCGCCGCCTGCTGGGCCTCGGCTGCGGGGAAGTACACATTGATGGTGACGCAGGCGGTGATCAGCGCGACGCTGATCAGGGCGATGGACCATTGACGCTTTTGCATGGCTTGCTCCTGTGGGGAAATGACGCTGCCGGGCTGCCGGCTATTCAATCCGCGGTGCCTGGCCCTCGGCCATGGCGCGCAAACGCTTTACCAGTACCGGCCAGTCGACGCGCTGCTGGAAGGCGACCACATTGAGCCGTGGCAGACCCGAGCCCTTGACGATAGTGTAGCCCGTGCCGGTCGGCTCCATTCCGCTCATGTGGCAGACATTGTCGGCCAGCCGGCAGTTGATGCCGATCTGCTTGTAGCCAAAACTGTCGAACATTCTGATCAGCGGATTGCCGGCGGCGCCGGCACTGCCGGCGACCGAGGAAATTCCCTGCACGGCGCGCTGACTGAGCCGCTGCTTGCCGGGAAAGGCGGGGTCGGTCAGCAATTGGGCATCGAAGGCCACCGGCGCCCAATCGAGCAGACGCAGGCCGCTGATGCGGCCATCGAGCCAGCCCTGCATCTCGCCAAACGAGAACGCGGCGCTCAACTGGGCCAGATCGAGATTATCGAACACGATGTCGGCGCTCAGGCTCGGCGCAATCCCGAAACTACGCTCGCTGGCCAAATGCGAGATGCGCATGCTGCCATCGAATACCTTGAGGTCCAGGTCACCATCGAACTGCAGGCCGCCGTCTTGCAGCCGGAATTGCGGCAGGTGGCCAGACAGGCTGCCGGCGAAGCCCGGCCAGTCCAGGGCGGTGGCCAACTGACGCACGGATAGCTGGTCGAGTTCCAGTGCCCCCAACCAGTACGGGGAAGCCGAGGCGGCCGGCAATCGCTGCAATTTGGGTACCGTCAACCGACCACCCAGCAGCTCCAGGGTGAGCGGTTGGCTGAGCGTGATCTGCTGCGGCGACCAGGTCCAGCCGGTCTGGCCGGCGTTAAACGGAATGCCAAAAAGGTTGAAACCTTGCCAGGCCAGGGTGTTGGCCGGGGCGGACGCGTTCATGGCCAGATCGGCGCGCAGGCCGTCGGCCTCGATACGGCCAACCGGATCGCGCACTTCGCCGTCGCGCAGGCTGATCGCGAATTCCTGCCAGGCGACGCCATCCCAGATGGCATTCGCACTGATTCGGCCGCCCAGACGCAGTCCGTCGAAGCCGGCAGTGGCCAGCGCTGTCTTCAGATAGCGCGGTGCCGCCCGGGTGAGATCGGCCGTCAGCTGCTGCACACGCAGGTGATAGCTACCGTCGGCGGCAAAGTCGGCGGAAGCAGCCAGGTCGAGTCCATCGCCGTCCTGCCAGTCGATCTGCGGCAACTGCCAGGCTGCGTTGCCTTCGGCCCCAGCTCTGAGCTCGATCCGGGCACCGGCATCCGGCACGGTGAAATAGACCGCGCCGAACAAAACCTCACCGGCATTGGCGCTGCCCTGCCAATGCAGACTGCGATGTTTTCGGTCGAGCGCATAGTCAATCGTCCCGGCGATCGCCAGCCCGGCCGCGGCCGTGCTGCCATCGCGGGAATCAAAGGCGACGCGGTCGAATGCGAGCGGCCCCTGCACATGGTCGCCGCCACGGTCGATCTGCAGGCGGCCCTGGATGGTCCCCGCGACCGTCGCGAGTTCGGCCCACAGACCGCGCAGATGCTGGTCCAGCCAGCCCAACGGCAGCGCAACCAGCTGCAGGCTGCCCTCGGGCAAGGTGCCGGCGGCCGCCTCGGTAAACTCGATGCGTGCTGGTCCATTGTGAAGCTGCATGGACTGGCGCCCGGCGCGCATTTCCCAGGCCAGACGGCCGCGCCAGGCCGGGCTGCCCGCCTTGATCGCCCCGACGCAGCCGAATACGCCATCGACAGCATGGCTCAGAGTGCACGACCAGCGCAGATTTTTCTGGTCGATGCCGAGCGGCGCCTGCTGCAGCCGCGCCAGCACCAGGATCACCCGGTCGGCCTGGCGGCGCAGCGTCAGCTGTTCCGCAACGAGTTCGGCCGCCTGCAGGCGCCCGACCCGCAATTCCCAGGCCGCAGCGGGCAGCGCAAACAACAGCAGCAAAGTGGTAATCAGTCGATGCATTGGCGTATCTTGTCACCGCCTTGCTGAACATAGCAGCGCCGCCGGAGGACCGCCCCATGCCCGACCCGATCCTGCTCGCCGAAGACGACCCGATCGCCCTCGAAGTGCTCGCCTCGCACCTCGGTTTGCTGCAACTGCCGTATCAGGCCTTCGGCAGCTTTCGCGAGGTCGCCCAGGCGCTGCAGGAGCGACGCTACGCCGCCTTGATTCTCGACCTGAACCTGTTCGGCGGCAACAGTAGCGTGCTACTGCGGGCGATCCGCGCCGACCGCAGTTCACTCAGCCACGACAGCCCGGCGCTGGCGATAAGCGCCGAGCTGCGCCCCGAACTGCGACTACAGTTGCAGGCCGACGGATTCTCGGCGGCGCTGCAGAAGCCGATCAGCCTAGTTGATCTGCGCACTGCGCTGGCTGAAGCCGGGCTGCCGATCGACGCTACCCGGACGGTGGCACCGCAGGCCAGCCCAGCCACCGATCGGCCGGTGCTCGATGATGGCGCTGCGGTCACCGCCTGCGGCAGTCTGGCCGTG
>JBGSKT010000045.1:0-3622 GCA_041741075.1 Lysobacterales bacterium | reverse complement strand
GCACGCGCTGCGCACCACGGCGCAGCACCGGGTGCGCGGCGCGCAGATCGGCCAGTTGCCCGATGGTCCGATAGAGCGGATGTTCGGGATCGAAGTTGTCGGCCGCGGTGCTGGCGGACGATCCGATCAAGCGGTTGTCGTTGTAGCTCGCCACCTGGCTCGCGAACATATCTTCGCGCGCGGCCTGGTCCTTGCCATCGCCGGTGAAACCCTGTTCGTCGCCGGAATAGACCACCGGCACGCCGCGTGCGGTGAGCAGCAGCACATGGCCGAGCCGGTCGCGCTGCAACAGCGCGGCGGGATCGTCGGCGCTGCCCGCGGCCTGCTGAAGGAAATAACCGAAGCGGCCCATGTCGTGGTTACCGAGGAAGGTCGGCAGACGCAGTGCAGCCGCTTCGCCACCAGCGTAGCGACGATCCTGTTCGAACAGTCGGGTCAGGCGCTTGGTTGCGGCGCCGTCGGCGATCACTTCGCGCGCGGCGTTCTGGAAGGCGAAATCGAGCACCGCCGGAAACGCGGCTTCGTGGGTGAAGCGGGCCAGGTCCTTGGGGGTCAATGCCCAGGACTCGCCAAACAGATAGAAATGCGCGATGCCCTGCGCCTGCGCGTGCGCCAGAATGGCTGGGATGAAGCGCTGCCAGAAGGCGTCGCCGACATGGCGTGCGGTATCGATGCGGAAACCATCAACGCGATAGCGGGTGATCCAATCCTGAAAGATCTCGATCATGCCGGCAAGCACGCGCGGGTGCTCGGTGTTGATATCGTCGAGCCCGGAAAAATCACCGTAGAGATTGCTCTCGCCCTGCCATTCGGAATTACCGCGGTTGTGGTAGTAAATCGGGTCGTTCAGCCAGGCTGGCACCTTGATGGCCTTTTCGTCGGCGCGCACGAATGGGGTGTAGGCGAAACCAGGATCGGTCAGCAGGGCGAAATTGGTCTCGGTCTGCACGGCTGGATCGTCTCCGGCAAAACCGGTATTGATCGCGGCGCCGTCACTGACGCGGCGAGTGAACGGATACTGCTTGCGGTCGCGGTAGCCGCATTCGCTGCGCGCCGCCGCGATTCCGCCCTCGGCGCGCGGCGCGCATTCGCGATAATCGATCACGTCGGCACTGTGGTTGACCACGATGTCCATGATTACCTTCATCCCGCGCGCGTGCGCCGCCTCGACCAGCGCCTTGAAGTCGGCAGCGCTGCCGAAATGCGGATCGACCGCGGTGAAATCGGTGATCCAGTAGCCGTGGTAGCCGGCGGATCGGTCGCCGGGCGGGCCCTGCACCGGTTTGTTCTTGAAGATCGGCGCCACCCAGATCGCGGTCGCACCCAGGCCCTGCAGGTAATCGAGCCGCTGGCGCAGGCCGACCAGGTCGCCGCCATGATAGAAACCCTTGTGGGTCGGATCGAAGCCGCTCTGTTCGCGGTCGGCGGGGTAGCCACCGAGATCGTTGCCCGGGTCGCCATTGGCGAAGCGGTCGGGCAGCACAAAATAGATCAATTCGTCCTCGATCGGACGGTCTGGATTGGCGGCGGTCGGATCGGCAACGGCCACAGCGCAGACGGCCAGCCCCAGGAGGGCAATCCACGAACGGGTCCATGCGCGCAGCTTCGGGATGGCCATGATCACTCCGGATCGATCGGGACAAAGCGGATCGCGGCACCGCCGCCCGGGGCCAGACGCAGTTGCAGCAGATCCTGGCTGCCGAGCTCGCGGGTTTCGATCAGGACCGATTCGGGGTTCTTGTCCCAGTGCGCAACCAAACCGTCGCGGTAGAGCTGCGCGCGGTAGCGCCGCCCGGATTCGAGGAAGCCGAGCGGCACGCTGAGCAATCGACCATGCGCATTGGTCAACGCGCCCAGGTACCAGTCGGGACTGGCGCGGTCGCGCCGCGCGATCACCACGTACTCGCCGATCTCTCCGGCCAGCGCGCGGGTCTCGGCCCAATCGGCCGGCACGTCGCGGATGAACTGGAACGCGGCCGGCTTGGCCTCGTAGTTCTCGGGCAGGTCGGCGGCCATCTGCAATGGGCTGTAGATCACCACGTACAGGGCCAGTTGCTTGGCCAGCGTGGTCGGGATATTGCGCTCGCGGCGCGCCACTTCGCTGCCCAGATCGAAAATACCCGGGGTGAAATCCATCGGCCCGGACAGCAGCCGGGTGAACGGCAGGGTGGCGGTATGCGCCGGCCCATTGCCATCGGACCAGGCGTTGTATTCCTGGCCGCGCGCGCCTTCGCGGCTCATCCAGTTGGGCCAGGTGCGGCGCAGGCCGGTGTCTTTGATCGGCTCGTGGGTGTTGATCGCGATGTGCTGGCGGGCCGCGGCCTCGATTACTTTCTGGTAGTGCCGCACCATGAACTGGCCGTGCTGCCATTCGTGCACGGTTTTCCCGGTGTCATCGACGCGCGGGATCTGCCCGTTCTGCTTGACGTAGCCGGTCTTGATCGCGCGCACACCATGATCGGCCATGAATTTCATCGCCGGTTCGAGTTGGGCTTCGTAATTGCCGATGCCGCCCGAGGTTTCGTGGTGGCCGATGATGCGCACGCCCTTGGCCCGCGCGTAACGCGCGAGTTCATCGAAATCGTAATCCGGATAGGGCAGGGTGAAATTGAACAGCTCGCTGTTGGCGATCCAGTCGCCGTCCCAGCCGACGTTCCAGCCTTCGACCAGCACGCCCTTGAAGCCGTATTTCGCGGCGAAGTCGATGTAACGCTTGACGTTGGCGGTGTTGGCGCCGTGGCGCGGACCCGAAGCCCAGGTCGATTGGCGGATATGCATTTCCCACCACACCCCGACGTATTTGCCGGGCTCGATCCAGGCGGCATCGCCGAGCCGGTTGGGCTCGTTGAGATTGAGGATCAGGTCGGAAGCCGCGATCAGGCCGACCGCAGTGTCGGCCACTTCGAGCGTGCGCCAGGGGGTGACGAAGGCGCCCTCGGTCTTGACCCGGGCGCCGTCCGACCAGGGGATCAGGTCGGCCTTGAGCGTGTTGTCGCCGATGTTTTCCAGGGTCATGGCGGCGTAGTCGACCAGGGCGGCCTCGTGCAGGCTGAGATAGAGGCCGGAGTCGGTCTTCATGGTCAGCGGCGTGTCGGCCTTCCAGATCGCCGACAGCGGCGTATGCCGGTACAGGTATTCGTAGCGGTTGGGCAGATAGGCGCCGGTCCACCAGGCCTGATGATCGCCGCCCAGGGCGAACTCGGTGAGCTCGTTGCTGATGCTGCGCTTGGCGTGCCCGGCATCGGCCGGCACCTCGTAGCGAAAGCCTAGACCGCTGTCGTAGACCCGGAACACCACGCTGAGCAGGGTCGCACCATCACGGCCGAGATCGACGCGCAGTTCGTTGTAGTGGTTGCGAACTTTTTCGGATTCGCCCCAGGGCTGGGTCCAGGTTTCATCGACCGCGCGGGTGGCGCTGCCGATGATGGCCAGTCCGGTGTCCAGACCCGGCGCATCGGCAAATTGCAGGCCAAGCCGCGAGGGCCGGATCACGGTTTCTCCCAGACGGCTCACCGTATACCGCGGCTGGCCGCCCTCGACACTGAACCCGACCTCGAGCACCGCCTGCGGCGAGGACACCGTGACCATGGCGCAAAGCGGGCCGGCCACCGCGCTCAGCAGT
>JBGSKT010000044.1:0-2104 GCA_041741075.1 Lysobacterales bacterium | reverse complement strand
CAACGATCTTGGCGAACGCCGCCGGCTCGCGGCCAAGGTTTATGCCCACACCGCGGCCTATGACGGCATGATTGCCGAATGGCTGGGGGCACGTCGCGACGCCGAGGTCGCGGCCTGGCCGCCGACCCTGCACCCGCGGCTGGAACTGGTCCAGCCCTTGCGCTATGGCGAGAATCCGCACCAGCGCGCAGCACTCTATGCCGCTGCCGGAGAAAGAGGCGGGGACGCGCGCGCGGCCCGATTGCAGGGCAAGTAACTCTAGTTCAACAAACAAGCCGATGCCGACGCCGCCTGGAGCACACTCGGGTTGTTTGCGGAGCGCCCAGCCTGCGTCATCGTCAAACACGCCAACCCCTGCGGCGTGGCGCTGGCCGATGACATCGGCGCGGCCTATCAGCTCGCCTATGGCACCGATCCGGTCTCGGCCTTCGGCGGCATCATCGCCTTCAACCGCAGCCTCGACGCCGCCACCGCGCGGCGCGTGCTGGAGCGCCAGTTCGTCGAGGTGGTGCTCGCCCCGCACATCGAGCCCGCCGCCCTGGCGGTGTTTGCGGGCAAACCGAATGTGCGGGTTCTGGCCTTGAATGCAGCGCCGGATGCGGCCGGCCCCGCGCTGGATTTCAAACGCATCGAGGGCGCCTGGCTGGTGCAGGATCGGGATCTCGATCGCCTGCGTCCGGAGCAGCTCAAGGTGGTCACGGCGCGCGCGCCGGACGCGGCCGAACTGCGCGATCTCAGCTTTGCCTGGCGGGTCGCGATGATGGTCAAGTCGAACGCCATCGTGTACGCCCGCGACCAGCATACGATCGGTATCGGCGCCGGCCAGATGAGCCGGGTGATCAGTGCCCGCATCGCCGGCATCAAGGCCACGGAGGCCGGACTCGCTGTGCCCGGTGCGGTGCTGGCCTCGGATGCGTTCTTTCCGTTTGCCGACGGCATCGAGGCCGCGGCCGCGGCCGGCATCCGCGCGGTGATCCAGCCCGGCGGTTCGCTGCGCGACCGTGAAGTGATCGCCAGCGCCGACGCCCATGGCATCGCCATGGTGTTCACCGGCATCCGTCATTTCCGGCATTGAACGCGGAGTCGCCGCCATGAAACTGCTGGTCATCGGAAGCGGTGGGCGCGAACACGCGCTGGCCTGGAAACTGAAGCAATCGGCCCGGGTCAGCGAGGTGCTGGTCGCCCCCGGCAATGCCGGCACCGCACTGGAGCCCGGGCTGCGCAACGTCGCGGTCGCGGTCGATGATCTGGACGGTCTGGTCGCGCTGGCAACCCGCGAACGGATCGACCTGACCGTGGTCGGCCCGGAACTGCCGCTGGTGCTCGGCGTGGTCGATCGCTTCGCTGCGCACGGCCTCGCGATCTTCGGGCCGAGCCAGGCCGCCGCCCGGCTCGAAGGATCCAAGGCCTTCGCCAAGCAGTTCCTGCAACAACAGCAGATCCCGACCGCGGCCTATGGCGTGTTTACCGAACTGGCGGCGGCGCGCGCCTACCTGCACACGCAGGGTGCCCCGATCGTGATCAAGGCCGATGGCCTGGCCGCCGGCAAGGGTGTGGTCGTGGCGATGACCGTGGCCGAGGCCGAGGCGGCGCTGGTGGCGATGTTCCGCACGGCCGGCGCGCGCGTGCTGATCGAGGAATTCCTGGTCGGCGAAGAAGCGAGCTACATCGCCCTGTGCGACGGCGAACACGCGCTGGCCATGGCCACCAGCCAGGATCACAAGCGCCGTGACGATGGCGATCAGGGTCCCAACACCGGCGGCATGGGTGCCTATTCGCCGGCGCCGGTGGTCAGCACGGCGATCGACGCCGCGGTGATGGCCTCGGTGATCCGCCCGACCCTGGCCGGCATGGCCGCGGACGGCACGCCGTTTCGCGGTTTCCTTTACGCCGGCCTGATGATCGCGGCGGATGGCTCGATCAAGGTACTGGAGTTCAACACCCGCCTCGGCGATCCCGAAGCGCAGCCTTTGCTGCTGCGGCTGCGCTCGGACCTGCTCGATCCGATCGAAGCCGCACTCGCCGGTCGGCTCGACCAGGTCCAGGTCGAGTGGGACCCGCGCCCGGCGCTGGGCGTGGTGCTGGCCGCGCACGGCTATCCCGA
>JBGSKT010000043.1:0-2857 GCA_041741075.1 Lysobacterales bacterium | reverse complement strand
TTGTTGTTTCTGTATCGCGAGGTGCTGGAAACCGAGCTGCCGTGGATGGACGATATCCGCCGCGCCAAGCGACCGGAACGGTTGCCGGTGGTTCTCAGTCGCGAGGAGGCGGGCGCGCTGCTCGGCGAACTGTCCGGCAGTTGCTGGCTGCAGGCGGCCATTCTGTACGGCAGTGGCCTGCGGTTGATGGAGTGCCTGCGATTGCGGGTGCAGGATGTCGATTTTGCACGTCGCGAGATCACCGTGCGTCATGGCAAGGGTGGCAAGGACCGGCGCACGATGTTGCCTGCGGCGCTGGTCGAGCCGTTGCGGGCGCAACTGGCCGAAGCCCGTCGCCTGCACGAGCGCGACTTGGCTGCGGGCTTTGGTGCGGTGTGGCTGCCCGACGCTTTGGCGCGCAAGTACCCGAACGCCGCGCGTGAATGGCTGTGGCAATATCTGTTTCCAGCCAGCCGGCGCAGCGTCGATCCGCGCAGCGGCGTTGAGCGGCGGCACCACCTGGATGAATCGGTATTGCAGCGCGCGGTCAAGCAAGCCGCCCGACGGGCGCAACTCGGCAAACCGGCGACCTGTCACACCCTGCGCCATTGTTTTGCCACCCACCTGCTGGAGTCGGGCTACGACATACGCACCGTGCAGGAGCTGCTCGGGCATGCCGATGTGTCGACCACGATGATCTATACCCATGTGCTCAATCGGGGTGGACGCGGGGTGTTGAGTCCGTTGGATCGCTAGCCCAGGGCGCGATAAGCGAAGGACATTGCTCGCTACGCGGGCTGCGGTGGGTGGTGGATGCGCTGCGCTTATCCACCCTACTTCCCGGAACGGTGGATGCGCTGCGCTTATCCACCCTACTTCCACCCTACTTCCCGTGGTGGATGCGCTGCGCTTATCCACCCTACTGTCCGTCATCGGTCCTCGGTTTTTTGAACCAGGCCGATGTCGGCGACCTGGATGAACAGGCGGCGCAGGCGGTTGAGTCCGTTCAGGCGATTCTGGCGTTTGACCGGGTCTTCGGCCATGACCATGACGCCGTCGAAGAAGGCGTCGACTGGGTCGCGCAGGGCGGCGAGTCGGGAGAGTACGCCGAGGTAATCGCGCTTGCGGATCAAGGGCGCGACCTGTTGTTCGGCTTCGGTCAGGGCGTGGTGGAATTCGCTTTCGGCGCCGGCATCGAGTGCGCTGCTGTCGATCTGGTCGCCGAGTTCCAGGCCTTTTTCGCCGGCTTGACGGAGGATATTGCCGATGCGTTTGTTGGCGGCGGCCAGGCTGGCCGCTTCCGGCAGGCGGCAAAATGCCAGGACCGCGCGCAGGCGTTGGTCGAGATCGGCCAGGCTGACCGGTTTCAGCACCGCCACGGCTTCGAACAGTTCGCCACCGATGCCCTGGTCCTGGTAGTAGCCGCGCAGACGGTCGAGGATGAAGTCGTAGAGTTCGATGCAGTCGCGATCCAGGCTTCTGTTCCACTGCGGACAATGTTGGTGCGCGGTCGGATTGGCCCTGACGTTGCCTGTTTGCATCGCCATCGCCGCGCGCTTGGCATGGTCGATGGCGTCTTCGATCAGGGCGACCAGATCCAGATCGAGTCCGGCTTCGATCAGGGTGCGGGCCAGGCCGAGCGCGGTGCGGCGTAGCGAGAACGGGTCCTTGCTGCCGCTCGGTTTCTGGCCGATCGCGAACAGGCCGGCCAGGGTGTCGAGTTTGTCGGCGATGGCGAGCGCGCGGGCAGTGGCGCTCGTGGCGATGGCATCACCGGCGAAGCGCGGCCGGTAGTATTGAGCTAGCGCTTCGGCGACTTCGCCGGGTTCGCCCTGGGCGAGCGCGTAGCTGCGACCCATTTCGCCCTGCAGTTCGGGGAATTCGCCGACCATGCGCGTCAGCAGGTCGCATTTGGATAAGGCGACCGCGCGTTCGAGCAGGGGCAGTTCCAGCGCCACGCCGGCATCCTGCATGCGCCGGCCGACCACCTGGGCGAGCAGGCTGACGCGGCCGACCTTGTCCCAGACCGAGCCCAGTTTCTGCTGATAGGTGACCCGCGCCAGGGCGTCCTGGTGATCCGATAGCGGGGTCTTCAGGTCGGCGTCGAAGAAGAACCGGGCGTCGGCGAAGCGCGGCCTGATCACGCGCTCGTAGCCTTTGCGTATTTCGGCCGGGTCGCGGCTTTCGATGTTGGCGATGCCGATGAAGTGTTCGCTCAGGCGACCTTCGGGGTCCAGCACCGGGAAGAACTTCTGGTTGTTTTCCATGGTGGTGATCAGCGCCGCCTGCGGCACCTGGAGGAATTCGCGTTCGAAGTTGCACGCGATCGCGACCGGCCATTCGACCAGGTTGTTGACCTCGGCCAGCAGTTCCGGGCGCAGCCGGGCGGTGCCGCCCAGATCGGCGGCGGCGCGGGCAACTTCGCTTTCGATGCGGCTCCGGCGTTCGATCGGGTCGACCAGCACGTAGGCCGCGCGCAGGGCGTCGATGTAGTCTTCGGCCGCGTCGATCCGCACCGGTTCGGGATGGTGGAAGCGGTGGCCGCGACTGAAACGGTCGGCGTGCTGTCCGAACACGCTGGCCGGCACCGGTTCGCCGCCATACAGCAGCACCAGCCAGTGCGCCGGCCGCACGAATTCGAATTCCAGATCCGACCAGCGCATCGGCTTGGGAATCGGCAGCGCCTTCAGCGCTTCTTCGAGGATCGCCGGCAGCAGCGCAACCGTGGCCTGGCCGGGGCTCTGGGAACGGTGTACGAACCAGGCACCCTTGTCGGTTTCGAGCCGTTGCAATTGCTCAACTGCAACGCCGCAACTCGCGGCGAAGCCGAGCAGGGCGCGGCTCGGCTGGCCGCTGGCATCGAGTGCCGCGGCCAGCG
>JBGSKT010000042.1:0-1836 GCA_041741075.1 Lysobacterales bacterium | reverse complement strand
CGCCTGGTGGCGACGGCGGCCCTGGACCATGCTCAGTATCGGCATCGCCCTGCTCTGGCTGGTGCTGATCCTCGGCCCCCTGGCGGGCGACGTACACGAGGGCGGGTGGGCGTCGCTGTTGCGCGACCCGATGCTGTTGGTGGCAGTGGCCATCGCCTGGTCGCGCTCGCGGCTGGCTTCGTTCCGGCAACGCCTGGCACTGCGCCTGATCGCCCTGGCCGTGGCTGCGGTGTTGGTCGGGGAATTGCTGTGGGCCACGCATGTCCTGCGCAACCCCGTTATGCCGCGCCTGGGTATCTGGGATGGATTTTTTCTGGCCTATTTTCCGCTGATGCTGGCCGGCGTGCTGGCCCTGCGCCGGCAGTTCCTGTCCTCGGCCGACATCGCCCGTTTCGTGCTCGATGCGTTGATCGTCAGCGTCGGCGGCGGCATGTTCGTTTGGCAGTTTGGCATCGCCCCGTTCCTGGCCGCCGACCCCACATTCGGTGTGGGCGAGAATCTGCTCAGCCTGGCCTACCCGATCGGCGATCTGCTGACCCTGGTCGGGATCGCCGCGGTGCTGCTGCGGCTGCCGGTGGGCGCTACCCGCGCCAGCCATTTGTTGCTGGCAGCGGCCTTGATCGCCAGTCTGGTCGGTGATCTGTCCTGGTTGTTCCGGGGCGCCGACCTGCCGATCGCGGTGAATCGTCTGGCGCGCGGCTTCTGGTATCTGCAGGCGGTATTCCTGGTCGCCGCCGCCGAGAACATCCGGCCAAACCCACGGCCGGATGTGCTGCTGATCAGCGAGCGCGGCACCGCCACCGCCCTGCCCTATCTGGCGCTGACCGCGGGCTATGGCCTGTTCGCCTGGGCGGCGCTGTACGGCAGCCTGGAGAATGTCCGCGATCTGCTCGCCTGGGCCAGCGTGCTGACCTTCGCCGTGGTCATCCGGCAGGCCCTGGCCGGTCGCGAGAACGCCAGCCTGCTGCTACGACAGGCCCATCTGCAGAGCGAGAACCGGCTGGCCAAACTGATCGAAAACGCCGCCGAGGGCGTGCTGGTGCTGGACCGACAGATGGCCGTGCAATACGCCAGCCCGGCCGCCTCGCACCTGTTCGGCCTGGCCAGCGGTCGCGCACTCGGGCGGCCGATCGCGAGTCTGCTGCACCCGGACGACGCCGAATCGCTGTCGCTCAAGCTGCATCAATTGCACAGCGCCGGCAGCAGCCGGACCAGCAAATTGATGCTGCGTTTCACCGCCAGCGACGGAGCGATCGTGCTCACCGAAACCAGCCTGTCCGATCAACGCGAAGATCCGGCCCTGGACGGCGTGGTGCTGAACATCCGCGACGTCACCGCGCACCATGCGCTCGAAGATCAGCTGCGCCACGATGCCCTGCACGATGCCCTGACCCAGTTGCCCGGACGCGAGCTGTTTCTCGACCGCACCGCCGGCGCGCTCGCCCGGATCGGTCAGGGGATCGACCAGGTCGCGGTGGTGGTGCTGGAGATCGACCAGTACCGGTTGATCAACGACAGCCTGGGCCTGCCGATCGGCGACCAGTTGCTGCAACTGGCGAGCGAACGGCTGCGTTCCACGGTCGCCAGCAACACGTTGGCCCGGGTCAGCGATTCGGTGTTCGCCCTGTTGTTCGAACAGAGCACCGGCGCCGCCGCGTTCACGATCCGTGTTGACGCTCTGCAATCGCTGTTCGCGACCGCTTTCCTGCTCGATGGCAAACCGGTGCAGGTGTCGGCCAGCATTGGCCTCGCGGCCAGTGCGGATGCTGGCGAGGCGGCCGCAACCCTGCTGCAGAATGCCGATACCGCGCTGGTCCTGGCGCGCGCCGACGGCGG
>JBGSKT010000041.1:0-2677 GCA_041741075.1 Lysobacterales bacterium | reverse complement strand
CAAGCGGCCATCCTTGCCAGTGCCGACGACCTTGCCCGGATCGATGCCATGTTCGAGCACGGCGCGTCGAACGGCGGGGGAGAGCGTGGTTGCCTCGGTAGGGACGGAGACTTCAGGGCCGGACGCGGTAGCGGCGACGCGGAGATCGCTTCACGGGCCGGTGGCCGCTGAGCGACTGCGGCGCGATTGAGTCCGGTGGCGACCACGGTGACGCGGATTTCATCGTCCATGTCGGCGTCGAGTACGGTGCCCATGACCACGGTGGCGTCTTCCGAGGCGAACTCGTGGATGGTGCGGCCGACTTCGTCGAACTCGCGCATCGACAGGTTCATGCCGGCGGTGACATTGACCAGGATGCCGCAGGCACCGGCCAGGTTGATGTCGTCGAGCAGCGGGTTGTTGACCGCGCTCTCGGTGGCGGCGACCGCACGGTCTTCGCCTTTGGCGCAGCCGCTGCCCATCATCGCCATGCCCATTTCGCTCATCACCGTGCGCACGTCGGCGAAGTCGACATTGATCAGGCCGGGTCGGGTGATCAGGTCGGCGATGCCCTGCACGGCGCCGAGCAGCACGTCGTTGGCGGCGCGGAAGGCGTTGAGCAGGGTGACGTCGCGGCCCAGTTCGGAGATCAGCTTCTCGTTCGGGATGGTGATCAGCGAATCGACGTGCTGGGACAGCGAATCGATCCCGGCGAGTGCGATCTGCAGCCGCTTGCGGCCCTCGAACGGGAACGGTTTGGTGACCACGGCCACGGTCAGGATGCCCATCTCGCGGGCCAGTTGCGCGATCACCGGAGCCGCGCCGGTGCCGGTACCGCCGCCCATGCCGGCGGTGATGAAGATCATGTCGGCGCCGGTCATCAGTTCGCGCAGGCGCTCGCGGTCTTCCATCGCGGCCTGCTTGCCGACTTCCGGATTGGCGCCGGCGCCGAGGCCCTTGGTGACATTGGCACCCAGTTGCAGGGTGGACTTGGCCGGACAGTTGCGCAATGCCTGGCTGTCGGTGTTGACGCAGATGAAGTCGACGCCGTCGATGCCGGCGTTGACCATATGGGTGACCGCATTGCCGCCGCCCCCACCGATGCCGATGACCTTGATGACCGCACTGGGTGCGGGTGCTTCCACGAATTCAAACATGCCCCTTCTCCTCGTTGTGTGCTGCTGGTTGATTGCCGTTTTTCATCCCGGAGACCAGCTCCGGTGTGTTGCCGGGTCCATCCGGCTGGCCGCGGGCGTCGCTGCCCTTGACCACAGTCCCGCGCCCACCGCCGTGCGCGCGGTTCAGAAACTTTTGTTGAACCATGATTTGGCCCGATCCCAGACGTTGCCGAACAATTCGCCGGCGGCGTGGCCGGCACTGCGTGGTTCGGTCTGCCGGCTGCCATGCAGCAGCAAGCCGACCCCGGTTGCGTGCACCGGATTGGCGAGCAGGTCGCCGAGTCCGTTGACCCCCTGCGGGATCGCCACCCGTACCGGCATGTGGAACATTTCTTCGGCCAGTTCGACCACACCCTCCATCTTGGCGCCGCCGCCGGTCAGCACGATGCCGGCGGCGACCAGTTCCTCCAGACCGGAGCGACGTAGTTCGGCCTGGACCATTTCGAACAATTCCTCGTAGCGCTTCTGCACCACGTCGGCCAGCATCTGCCGCGCCAGCCGCCGCGGCGGTCGGTCGCCGACACTGCTGACCTCGATGGTTTCCTCGGGCCGCGCGAGCTGCGCCAGCGCGCAGGCATAGCGCACCTTTATTTCCTCGGCCGAGGGCGTCGGCGTGCGGAAGGCGAAGGCGATGTCGTTGCTGACCTGGTCGCCGCCGATGCCGAGCGAGGCGGTATGGCGCATGGCGCCCTGGGTGAACACGGCGATGTCGGTGGTGCCGGCGCCGATGTCGATCATGCACACGCCGAGTTCGCGCTCGTCGGCGGTGAGCACCGCCAGTCCGGAGGCGACCTGGGCCGGGATCAGGTCATCGACGCGCAGGCCACAGCGGGTGATGCACTTGCTGATGTTCTGCACCGCCGATTGCGCGCCCGAGATCACGTGCACGCGGGCTTCCAGGCGCACGCCGATCATGCCGGCCGGATGGCGGATGCCTTCCTGCTCGTCGATCACGTATTCCTGCGCCTGCACGTGCAGGATGCGCTGGTCGGCCGGGATGGCGACCGCGCGCGCGGCGTCGAGCACGCGCTCGACATCGCTCTCGGTCACTTCGCGGTCGCGGATCGCGACCACGCCCTGCGAGTTCAGGCTGTGGATATGGCTACCCGAGATCGAGGCGTAGACCGAACTGATCGAGCAACCGGCCATCAGCTCGGCTTCCTCGATCGCCCGCTGGATCGACTGCACGGTCGATTCAATATCGACCACGACCCCGCGCTTGAGACCCTTGACCGCGTGCGAACCGATCCCGATCACCTCGATCGGCTGGCCGGGGGCGTATTCGCCGACCACCACAGACACCCGCGAGGTGCCGATATCGAGGCCCACGATCAAGGATTTTTCGTTCGGTCGGCTCATATCCTGGGGGTTTCGTTGTGGGTGGTGGGAACGGGAGTGGGGGTGGAAACCGGCGCTGGTATCGGCGGCACCGCGCTTGCTTCGACTTCGGCGGCCGGCGCCCAGGCGATGGCGAAGCCGTTGGCATAGCCCAGGTCGGCGTGCTGAAGCCGATCCGGCAC
>JBGSKT010000040.1:0-2164 GCA_041741075.1 Lysobacterales bacterium | reverse complement strand
CGCCCTGGTCCAGGCGGCGACCGGAATCGGCCTGGGCGGGGTCATGCGGCTCGACCGGGTGAGCGGCATTTTCGGCGACGACAACCTCAAGCTCGGGCCGGTGCTGGCGGTGCTCGCGCCGCTACTGCTGGTGCCGGCCTGGCGTCGCTTCGGGCTTACCGGTCTGGCGATCGCCTGGGTTGCGCTGGGCGTGGTGGTGTTGCTGGCCGGATCACGTGCCGGTTGGATCGGATTCGCCCTGGTCAGCCTGGGCCTGCTCTGGCACCTGGCCGCCTCGCCGGCGAAATTCCTGCGCTGGGCCGCGGCCACGCTGGTGCTGGGCGCGCTGCTGGTCGCTGCCAGCTACCAATGGTCCGAGCGATTCGCAGCGCGCGTCGAGCAGACCCGCCAGGCGTTCGATGGTCGCGGCGTGGCGAACGATCGGGCCGCGCTCGATCAAGCGCTGTCCTACCGCCTCGGCATCTGGCACGCGGCCACGCGCATGGCGCGGGCGCACTGGGTCAATGGGGTTGGCGTGCGCGCCTTTCGCAATGCCTATGCCGACTATGCCGATGCCGGTGATCGTTGGATCGCGGTCGGTGCCAGCGCCAGTCACGCCCACCAGATCGTGCTCGAAGTGGCCAGCGAAACCGGCCTGATCGGGCTGCTGGCCTGGCTATCCGCCACGCTCGGCCTGCTTTGGACCTGGCACCGCTCAACGCAGGCGCAGCGCGCGGCGGCGCTGGCACCGGCGCTCGCCCTTGCCGCCATGTGCTTCCCGATCAATACCCACCTGGCGTTCTATTCCGCGTTCTGGGGGCTCTTGTTCTGGTGGTTGCTGGCGGTGCTGATCGCGCTGCTGCCGGCGCCGCAGGAGGACCGATGAAACGTCTGCCGTTCAGTCTGGTGGTGACCACGCTCGACAACGCCGGCACGCTCGCCGACTGCCTGGCCTCGGCCGCGTTCGCCGATGAAATCCTGCTGCTCGATTCCGGCAGCAGCGACGCCACCGTCGGCATTGCCCAGGGCTTTGGCGCGCGGGTACTGGTCGAAGCCTTCAAGGGCTATGGCCCGCAGAAACAATCCGCGATCGACCAGGCCCACCACGACTGGATCCTGCTGCTCGACGCCGACGAAGCCCTGAGCCCGCAACTCGCCGCAGAAATCCAGCAGGCCCTGATCGCGCCCAGCGCCACCGGCTTCGCCCTGGCGCGCGCCGAGCAGATGTTCTGGCGCTTCCAGCACCCGTGGTCGAAACACAACCACCACCTGCGCCTGTTCGATCGTCGCGTACACCGCATGCAGGGCGACCCGGTCCACGCCGCCCCCGGCGGCCCGGGCCGCGTGCTCAGACTCAAGGCCCGCTTCCGCCACCAAGGCGAACCCGACCTGCACACCAAGGTGAGCAAGATCAACCAGTATTCCAGCGGCCTGGTCGCGCATCGCAGCGCCCGCGGCGTCGGCTGGCTGCGCACCCGCATGGTCTTCTACCCGCCACTGGTATTCATCAAGCACTTCGTACTCAAACGCCAGTTCCTGAGCGGCTGGGCCGGCTTCATCGCCAGCGTCAGCGGCGCCTACTACGCCTTCCTGAAATACGCCAAGCTGTTCGAGGCCAAACAGAAACCGCGCGACCGATGAGGCAGCATGTGGGAGCGACGGCAGGTCGCGACTGCCGCCGCGATAGCCAAGTCGCGACGTGCCGTCGCTCCCACAACAGCGCACCTCTCCCGCCTCCCGCCTCCCGCCCGCCCTACACGCCGTAGGGAATCCAGATGTTCTTGACCTGGCTGGCGTGGGCGAGGAAGTCGCGGTTGGCGCTTTGTTTCGGGTCGTACCAATCGCGGCCGCGGGCGCCGCTGACCCAGCTGCGCTTGATGGTTTCGGCCGACAGGCGCTCGACTTCGGCCGAGCCGCTGGCCGAACCGTCATGGCGCCAGATCGCATCGACATTGGCGTGTCCGGCCAGTTGCCGGGCCAGTTCGTCGGCGTCGCCGGTGACGATGTTGAGCGCGCCGCCGGGCAGGTCGGAGGTATCCAGCACCTGATAGAAATCGGTGGCGCACAGTGGGTGCCGGGCCGAGGGCACCGCGACCACGCGATTGCCGAGCGCCAGCGCCGGCGCGACCAGGGCGATCAGGCCGAGCAGCGGGGCCTCGTTCGGGCAGATCATGCCGATCACCCC